>JAEWKL010000160.1 GCA_023386115.1 Pseudomonadota bacterium | reverse complement strand
TCTCACTGCTCTACCTTTCTACAGAAACCCGCTCCCCGCTGCCCCGGTAGGTCGAGATTAATCCAGGGACCAGCTAAGCTCCCTCAGCAGCAAGCCCGCCGACTCGGGGAGCAGGGATGCCGATCCGGCCAGAGCACCGCTTCTTCTACCCCATCGACTGGCCGCAGCTCTCTGCCGCAATCCGCTTCCGCCGGGCACGTGGTCGGTGCGAGGAATGCGCTCGTCCGCACCTGCAGAGGGTCTTCCACCTCGGTGATGGCCGCTGGTGGGATGTCGAGATCGCCGGTTGGCGCGACGGCCAGGGCCGCCGGCTCCGGCAGCAACTGCGCGACGAGGACCTGCTCACTCGGGTTCGGATTACGAAGGTGGTGCTGGCGGCAGGCAGCCCACCGCGACCATGACACGGCCAACAACGAGGACGCCAACCTGGCGGCGTTCTGCCAGCGCTGTCACATGCTGCATGACCGAGACGAGCATCAACGCCGCCGCTGGCAAACCGTGTTCCGGCGTAAGGCCATGGGCGACCTATTCCAGGGGCCGTACCCCGCTGCTTGAACCCGGTATAGGTGTCTACTTTCGATGCCGACATCCATGATATGCCGCCATATTGGCGCTGGAGTCTGTCGAACCTGGCGGGACAAGCCTTCGAGTTTCAGACCCTGCTTGAATGTTGATACTTCAGGAGCAGACAGGGCAACCGCCGTTGGCGCTACTCTGCCTGCAGATCTGCAGCGCAAGAAAAATGATGTGAATTATAGAATTCATCATTTCTGCGCCATCAATCCTTTTCAGTTAGAAAACTGTATGCCGCCTTCAATAACAGATAGCGTCTTTAGCTGATGTTCAAACGACTCCGAAAATCCCATCAGAACGTCACCACGATCTAATGTGCCCGCCTGTAAGGCATTGGTCCAATTGGCAAGTCCTACGGAGTCTGATGGGCGATCTAGAACATTGTTGTATAACAACTCTACAAAAGTCTGATTATCGAGAGATCCATACTTAAGCTTAAACTCTGCGGAGTCCGCAAAGCCTTGCGCTGCATCGGCTAGTGGGAGGCCTATAAGGAGTGCGTTCTTCCAGTTCGTTAGTCCACCTTGATCGGGAGCGCGATCAAACGTGGCGTAGTACAAGCGGGTGACCGAAGCGGCTCGCTCGTCGATGTCCCAGATGCCGGCTTGAACGGTGGATGCCGTATTATTCATGTGCTCGCGCGACTCGGAGAACCCAGAGAGCACATCTCCTCTTGTCAGTTGGCTCTGGTCCAATGCGGCCGTCCACTGAGAAACGCCGGCGGCCTCGCCCTGACGATCTAGCACATTTATATACAACTGACGAACGAACGCCTCATTCGAGAGATTTCCATAGGTTTGCTTAAACTCAGTAGACTCTGAAAAATGACCTGCTGCTGTGGATATAGACATCCCATTCTGTAATTGATTTACCCAATTATTCAAACCAAGGGCGTCATAGGCGCGATTGAATGTTGAGTCATACATTCTCATGACAGCTGCAGCCGGATCGGCTTCGTCGAAGGTGAGGCGACCATCCTCAAACGCAAGCGTTTCAACACTGACCAAGCTGTCAGTAGAACGGCCCTGTTTGCTTGTGACGGTGCCAGCCCCAGTCGAACCAGAGAACGATGTTTGATAAGTGCGGAATGCACCGGAGAACGCAGCCGTATCCCGCCCGGCGCCGCCGTCGATGAGATTGTTGCCCCTTCCTCCGGAGAGGTGATCGTTTCCGCCTCCACCGGACAGATGGTCATCGCCACCGCCGCCGAAAAACAGATCACGCTCATCGCCTCCGTCCATGCGATCGGCTCGGCTACCACCGATGAGCGCGACGGCACTTGCTGCCTGTAGGGCTAGATTGCCCACCTTCCCTACGATAGCAATTTCGACCTTATGTTTGTCAATATCTTTGATGATACGTCCAACTAGCGGGGCATCTTCCAGGGCTCCGAGGAGCGCATCACTCGCCTGCTTCGCTGTCCACTCCGGTCGGGCAATACCAGAAAAGACGGCAGCTAACCCAGCCTGATCAGAAGCGAGATCACGAGTGTCATCTTCAGCTTTTTCGACCGTCGCTTCGATAGCATCAAATTTGATTTCGTTAACACTTTCATTATCTTCCATTACGTCTATATCAGAAATATTATCAATATTGGGCAAAATGCCTTTAGACATTAACTCTTCGACTTTATATACATCTTCGACTTGTTTTTTCAAATTTCCAAATTTGTCGAGCGATAGCTTGAACTTGCTCAGAACTTCGTTTTCAACTTTTTCATACAGAGATTTTCCAGCCTCCGCCGCTTCCTGCCTCAGGTAGTCGCCGACCATGCGAACCAAGCTGAGGGGCTGGATGGACGATCAGTATCTGGATCTATTTCTATGCCCGGCGAAACCGCCGCCCCATCGCCAAAAGTTGCATCGCTAACAAAATCTCCAAATATCGTTGAATTAGTCGGAGGTTCAAATTTAATATGATCATCATTAATGATCTTGCTAAGCGAAATTATTGAAGAGCTAGGTCCATCAAAGCGCGCATTTGTAGGTCCAGATAATTCAACAAAAACATCTTCATCTTTTTCCGGATCATAATCAGCTCTAATGGGAACGGAGAATGAGGCTGTCGTCTCGCCGGGTGAAAAGGTCAGAGTTCCGCTTACAGGAGAAAAATCCTGATCAGCACCGGCCGACCCGCCGCTAGTCGTTGCATAATTTACAGATACAGTCTGACTCGAAGATCGAGAGAGACGTACAGCAAAAATTAAAATATTGTTATCGCCAGGATTGCCTTCTGAGCGTCGAACGATCGCACTCCCACTATCATCACTGGCCAGATTGGGCGGGACAAAATCGATTGTCGGAATTGAGTCTGGATCTTGAGGAGCTGCACCACCAACTGTGCGGGCCCAATCTCCCCATGCTGCCTGTCGTTGTCCTGCAGCTGGCCCAAGCGCTACGAGGATCCGTCCACTGCCAGCTTGAACGATCTCACGATTTGAATTGTCGAGATATCTTACCTGCGCCTCAGATCCGGAGACACTAAGGTAGAATTCATCAAAAAACTCCTCCTTTATAAGCGTATCGCCTGTCTTTCTTTCATACACTCCAGTTCGCACGCTGCTTGATAAATTTATGCTCGTATATACATCTTCATTCACGGCATTAGAATTTAGAGGATAAAACGATAACGGTTCAGCGAGCCTTTTCTCAATAGTTGAGTTGGCCGATACTATGATTTTGCCACTGTCCGATACAAGCTGTTCATTTTTAAATGTTTGAGATCTGTAAGTCTGCCAGACCGAAGCGCCTGCGTATGCTTCGGACAATAATCTGAAGTCGTCAACGCGATAGCCATCAACGAGAACGTTCAAGCCTTGAGACAATTTATCGCGTGAAATCGACCACCACGCAGAGTTTTTTCCAGAGATACTACTCGATATAACATTTGTCGTGCTGCCGAACGCAGGAGCATTCGATATTTTATTTGTACTTGACCCCGTAGCTAGACGTTCTGTGACGATTAATGGCAGCGTCATCTCGATTTTCCTAACAATGCAGATGAAAAATTGATCGCTATGTCTTGTAATATAAAAAATATGCAAGTGCGACACGCATATCAGATTGCCACAGGATTTAATTATTTGTAAAATATCACACAAATAGCAAATTTCGCTGTGAAAATATTAATCTATATTTGTGATATTACCTTACAGACGCGCATTTATTTTATAGATAATCCACAGAAATAAAGAAGCAAACTTAGAAATATTATAGAATAATGATTGTTTTATCTTTCATTGGTGCGTGGGTTGCATGACATCGCCGAAGATCTTTATCGTTGCAATAGATGCTGTCGTTGGTCGAGGAGGCTGCTGAGGACGAGCAGTTCGCCTTGATCATAACAACCCACTCCCCGAGTGCCCCTTAAATGCATTCGCCCGACGGATATAGCCGACGACTGTACGTGTATCCTGGTGGCCGCTCTGATCCATGATCCGAGTGAGGTCCGCGCCGCGCTCGGCCGCGGTCGTGATGTAGCCGGCCCTCAGGCTGTGCGCCCCGAACGTCGAGGCGTCGAGCCCGGCCGCGGTCGCGTACCGCTTCACGATGTCGGCGACGGCTTGGGTTGTGAGGCGCGCAAGCCTCTTCTGAGGATCAAGAGCAAGCCTCTTGTGAGGATCAAGAGAAGGATCCCCAAAATTTGGGGGGCCCTGCACTCTCCCTGACCGCGACACTGGCCGGAACACCGGCCCCACGATGATGCCAGCCGCATCGAGCCAGTCGCGAAGCAAGGCAACGGGCCGGATGAACCGCCCGTGCGGAATGGCCTTCTCGAACCCTGCGCCTTCCTGGTCGACCTTGGACCGACGCACCAGCACCCGCAGGCCTTCCGGGGCTTCGCGCAGGTCCGCTACATCGAGAGCAACGAGCTCCGATCGGCGAAAGGCCCCAGCGAAGCCAAGCGCTAACAGCGCACGATCCCGCTAGCCCGTGAGCGTGTCTGGCGTGCGCCTCAGCATCGCCATCACGATGTCGGCCGTTGCCGCAGCCTTCTGGTCCGGCGCTGTCCCGACCTTCCGCCGGATGCCCTTCTTCGTGGCCCGCACCGCCTCGTCCTCGGTCGGGTCAGGCTGCCGGGCGAGCTTGTGCGCGTATTTGATGGCTGCGAGACGCCTGCCGATGGTCGAGGCTGCGCGCCCTGCCTCCGCCTCTGCTACCAGGAAGCCGGCCACAGCCTCAGGGCTCGCCGGCAGCGATCGAAAGCAGTAGCGCGAGCATCAGGCCTCGAACGCCTCGGCATCACTTCGGTAGGCCCGCACGGTCGCATCGGCCTTGCTCGGCCGCTGGTAGGCCTCGACGAGGAAGGCAGCTTCGGCCGGCAGCCCAGCACCGGCGCGGCTGGCCTCAAGGTCGAGGGGCCGCGCCGGGTCCGGCTCGCCAAGGTGGGTGGATCCTAGCACGGCGTCGCCGATGGTGCGCGAGGAATGATAGCCTAGGCTTATTTTCATCACGAGCCCTGCGACCACGCCCGCCCGAAACTTTCGAGAATGACCGCTATCGAAAGTTACGCGCAACGCTGCCGTGCTGCAACACCTTAGTGCTGTAGCACTACAGAACCGTAGCGCTAAAACGGTATAGTGTTGCAACGATGCTCTTCATGATCCTGCGGCGAGGCTCGGCACGCACGGTGAGGCGGGGACCGTTGCGGGCGGGGAGCGGTCGTTCGCAGCTTGAGAGCCTCGCGTCTGGAGTGCGGACCGAAGCAGACGATCCGGCAATCATGGCGAGGTCTCCCTGTAGGGGCGGACTTGCAGGCCGCATGTCAGGCCGAGAGTTGCTGGACTGCGTCCCGGGCTGAGGCGAGTGCCTTCGCCTTGTTGTGGTCGCCCCCTGCAAGCCCCTCGGCTAAGATGAATTCCGGCTGTGTGATGCCCATGAAGCCGAAGACAGACCGCAGATAGCTCTCAGCGTGCTCAGCCGAAGCCGCTGCGCCTTCCGGACCATAGAAGCCGCCCCGAGCCACGGCAACGATCACGCGCTTGCCACCGGCCAAGCCCTCCGGCCCGCTCGCGCCGTAGCTGAAGGTCTTGCCCGGCACGGCGAGGCGGTCGATCCACGCCTTGAGCTGAGACGGGATGGTGAAGTTGTACATAGGCGCGCCAATCACGACGACATCGGCAGCGAGGAACTCCTCCAGCATCCGGTCGCTGGCGTCGCGGGCAGCCTGTGCGGCAGCATCGAGCGGCCCTGCCATGGCGGAGGCCGGGTGTGCGCTCGGCAAGGTCGCTGGCGTGAGATGTGGCAGGTTCTCGGCGACGAGATCGCGGTAGGTCACCTCGACCTGAGCACCCTTGGTGAGTCGTTCGATGATGAGGGCGGACAAATCGCGCGAGACCGACCCACCAGCGAGGATACTGGCGTCGATGTGCAAAAGTTTCATTGGAGAACCGAGTTCCGTTTTGTGACCGTGTTATGATATGTGCTTGGTTGAGGCCCGCAAGACGGCACATGATTGATACCGAGGTAACATGGATGTAACCGCCCCTTACTCGTACCATTCATCCGAGTGCATGAAGGCTTCTCAAGTGCTTTCACGCATTGGCGATAAGTGGAGCGTATTAGTTATTATGCTTTTGCGGCAGAAATCATGCCGTTTTAGTGAGTTAAAGCGATGTATCAGCGGTATTTCGCAGCGAATGCTAACTTTAACTTTGAGAAATCTTGAGCGAGATGGGCTCGTGAGCCGAACGGTGACGCCATCCATACCTCCGCGGGTGGATTACGAACTCACCGAGATGGGCCACTCCCTCGCTGAGCCGGTTCAGGCTCTTGGCACCTGGGCTTTCCGACACTTGGCGCAGATCGATGCCGCACAGTCTCGCTACGATGCCCAGCTGGATAAGCCCTGAGTACAGACTCCGACTGCCTAAGAGGCTTGACCGAAAATCAAGTCAAATGGCCCGCTTTCCGTCCACTCCGGTCATCATTCAGCGCCGACAGGAATGTCCGGAAGGGGGTGGCTATCGGACTCTAGCCCTTCCCCCTGAAGCGGACGTTCCGCCTCCGACCTCAATGCCATCGAAGCCACTCCAGAGGCTGCCCGGAAGCAGCTGTCCATTGAGGCCGCGACGCCGCCGTTACGATGCTCTGGCGTCTGGATGGCCTGCTTCATCGAAGGACCGGCGAGCATTCTCGATAAGGGGCCAGTGCTCCCGGATCCAGCCCGTGAAGCCCTCCAGGGCCGGCAGCAGGCTCGCTCCCATGGGCGTCAATTCGTACTCGACGCGGGGCGGAACTTCGGGGAAGTAGTGTCGGACGAGGAGTCCGTCCCGCTCCAAATTTCGCAGCGTCACTGTCAGCATTCGCTGCGTGATCCCCTCGATGCCGTGCTTGATCTGCGAGAAACGCAGCCGATGGCCGGGCACGATGGACAGCAACAGCAGCGTCAGGATAGTCCACTTGTCACCCATCCGCGACAGCACGTCATGCGGTGCGCAGGGCTTTAGTCTCGGGCCTCGCTCCGTCTCTTCGTAGTCGCGCCCATACAGCGTCCTGGCCATGGGTACCCTCCGTGTGCCCGAGGCACCTTCACGTGCCGTCTTCCGCCGCAATCGCAGTGGTATACATGGGTAACCACCGTACTGCGAACAGGTGGAAGAATGCTGCTGTATCAATTTCGGAAGGGCACGAACCCGCGGCGCGTCATCATCTACCTGGCCGAGAAGGGGATCGACGTGCCGCGCTACGAACTCGATTACGCGAACGGCGAGCATCGCTCTACGCACTACCTGACCATCAACCCATCAGGCCGGGCCCCGGCCCTGGTGACAGACGCTGGCCTCGCGATCACCGACTCGGCTGCCATCGTCGAGTATCTAGAGGAACTTCATCCCGAGCGACCGATGATCGGCCCCGATCCGCGCGCGCGCGCGCGGGTCCGCTCGTTAGAGCGGCTCGGCAGCGACTTGGTCGCACGAGGGCAGCTCTGGCTCTGGAACCGGACGGCCGCCTTCCCGGCCAAAGAGCCGTTGCCTTCGGTAGAGACCGCGGACCGGGCGTATCGCTACGTGTCGGAACTGCTGGACGTCCTTGAGGCGGAGATCGGCGAGAACGTGTTCCTGGCCGGCAACGTGCCGACCATCGCGGATTTCACCGCCTTCCCGATCTTCCAAACGGCGCGCGAGCGGTTCGATCTTACGTTCGGAGAGGAGCACCCGCGCTTGGATGCCTGGTACCGGCGGTTCCGGTCGCGGCCGAGCGCGAACTACTGAGCAGGACTACGCATGTCACGCACCTTCAAGGCCGGCCGCCTGACCTTCTGCGTGCTGGTGTTCTGCGCCGTCTACCCGCTCGTGACAGGATTGGCCTATCTGATGCAGGCCGCAGCCCACGGGTGGGACATCTGGCAGCGCCATCTCGTTGTCGTACCGATCATCGTGTTCGCGATGGTGTTCGTCATCATCCCGCGCATCCAGCGCCTGCTCGCGCGCTTGAACGGTTGTGCCCCCTCGCCCGGAAGCAGCACTGGCTCACGAGGGTCCTGACGTTCTCACATCCGCTTCGCTGTGCTCATCGTCTGAAGGCAGACCGACGCGAAGCCATCCGTTTCGGCCGCAAGTCTTCGTCGTCAAGCTGCCCAGAAGCGGACCGTCCTCGGGGCCGCAACGGGTCGAGAGCGGCTGGACGCGCGAGAACCGTCGGCGGCCATTCGCAGTCTGATCCGCACTCGCGTTCCAAAGAAGCGCTATGGCACGACAGCGCTAAAGCATCACAGCGCTACAGCATTATTTGTCCTGCTTCGTTCCACCCTTCAACGCCTCGACGGACGAGTGCCCGTGCTTCTGCAACGCGGCGTCGATCCCCTCCATGATGACATCATGCACCTTCACGTCGCGGGTGAAGGCGATCTCGCGCAGCCGGCGATGCACCTCGCGGGGCAGGTAAATGGACGTGTGCACGATCTCGGGGCGCGGGCGCCGCCCGGCCGGCTTCGCGGGGGTCTCAGACGGCGCCCGATCGGCGGGAGCATTCGGCTTGGGCGCGGCCGGCTCGGCACCTGGCAGGGTAAGGCCGCCAATCAGGGAAGGTCGCTTGCTCATGCCCGGTTGCCCTTCATCTTGCGATCCACCCACGCCCACAGTGCCCGGAATTCCTCGGCTGCCTTCCCGTCCGCGGCGAACTCGGTGACGCCCTGCCCGGCTGCGATAGCGTCCTGATGGTCGGCACGCTGCGCCAGCGGCGGCTCTGCCAGGACCCCGAACATGCTCAACCCGCTGGCCGCCTCCGTCGCCCGGGATGACCGTCCGGGCGGGCATTGGTTCAGCGCAAAGGCGAACCGATCCCGCATCCCGAGCCGCATTAGGGTCTCGATAGTCGGCATCGTGGCCTGTAGGTCGAGGCGCGAGGGACGGGCCGGCACAAGGGCCAGGTCCGCGGCCTGCATCGCGAGGTTGCCGCCGGTCGAGGACACGCCCGCCGTGTCGAGGATCGCGACCGTGTAGCCCTCCACCTTCAGCGCCGCGAGGATCGCCGGCAGCTCGCCGAGCCGATCGGCCGGCAGCCTGTCGACTGCGGGCGCATCTGCCGTGCGAGCGTCGCCCCAGGCGCCAAGCGACCCCTGCGGGTCGAGATCGAGGGCAACGACCTTCTCGCCGGCCTGTGCCGCGGCGACGGCAAGGGAGGCCGCCAGCGTCGTTTTCCCGACGCCTCCCTTCTGCGTGACGAGTGTTAGAACCCGCATGTCTCACCTGTGATGCTGTCGCGTCGTAGCAGGAAAGCGCCACAGTATGAAAGCACTGCAAACGCATGGCGTCGTCATGCTACTGTGCTGTAGCGCTACAGCTCTGAGGCGCTATTCTGCTGTGATGGCATATGGAGAGGAGCGCGCCGCGGTGACGCGCCTCCAGTAATACCGAATTCCGGTAGTCGGATCCCAGCTCGGCCGCGCCGCCCAGGGCAAGGGTATCTCCACTCAGGCGGGCGAGATGACATGCCGAGCACCCTGACGAGGGCGAGAGGGAGGCAGATTGCGAGGCTGCGGCGCATGCGAGCCGGAGTGCCGGTTTGTTCTCCCCGCTCCCCCTACCCCATGGAGATATAGATAGTGGTCCAAAATGTGGACCGGGAACCGGGTTTGTTCCGCACAGGGGAGCGGTAGTGCAGCGCGCCCATCACAGTCCACAAATGTGGACCGGGGATGGTCCAAAATGTGGACCGGGCAAAAATCCTCCATGCGTCACCCTGCGAGCGCCTTGGGAGCAGGTTGCGGCGGGGCCTCAGCGTTGCCCTTCGCCTTGCGTCTCTCCTGAACAGCGGCCCTGGTCTCAGCAACCGCCCTCTCGGCATCCTTGATCGACTTATGCCGTTGCCACTCGTTGGTGGGCTTCGACCTCTCGGCCGTCCCGATCCACGTCAGGCGGTAGGTGCTCGGCCTGCCCTTATCCTCGCCCCAGCCCATGCGCCCCGCGTCGGTGCGCTCGATGAAGCCCAGGGCTACCAATTCGGCCAGAGCAAGGGCGATCGTGCTTCGAGCCACGCCCGCGGCTCTGAAGTCCTGGTCGTCACGGGGAGGCGACCATTCTCGGCGCCGCCGTGGGCCAGGTGCTCGCGGCCGATCCGCATCAGGATCTTCAGCGCGGGCCCTGAAACAACCGTCATGGCGGGGCTTTCGAGCATCCCCCGACCCTGCCAGAAGAATTGCTCCCCGATTGGGCCGTGTCCCTTCCTCGTCTTGCTGCTGGCGAACTTGCCCGTTGAGCGGCCCGTCTTGTCGACCTTGCGGCCGTACACGTGATCGCTGCCACTCACGCGGCACCTCCGGGTTGGCGGGAGCCATAGCGGGAAAGCTCGGCGCGGATCGCCGCTTCCATGGCAGCAATCTCGCTGTCGATCACAGCGGGGTCAATCCCGCGCCGCGCCATCGTCTCGCGCTGTTTGTCGAGTTGGATGCGCAGATAGTTGTTGCCGACTTTCTCGCTCATCCCAGCGGCGTGGGCAACCTGTTTGCGGATGAACGGCCTGTTCTTCGTCTTCGGGAACGGGATGACTTCGGCGCTCACTTTTCACCTCTCGGGCTGGATAGGAGGAACACCAGGAAGTCGGACAATAACGCGCCTAACGCCTTGTCACGCGTGACTGCATTTCCGGTGAGCGGTCACGTGGCCGTAACGCACTGTCACGTTACCTGAGACAGGTGTGGGACACTGGCGGGACACCTCCACCGAAGGGGAGCGTGCCCCCGCCCGGCAGGCAGCGGCCCTGAGCCCGGGACAGGTGCGGGACAGGTCTGGAGTTCAGTGCTCCTCGCGTGTCCCATCCGCCCGATTACGGAACGCTACCGGCGACCTCCTGGCTGCCGTGGTCCTGATCGGCGGCGGCATGGGGCTAATCAGCCAAGCCATGCACTTCTGACGCCCTGCCTCTTTATTAGCACTGAAGCATCACAGCACTACAGTATTAGAGCACTATCATGCTTGTGTCTATCAAGCTCCCCCGACGCTCCCCGCCCGTCCCTGCGCGAGCGCTATGCCGCCCTAAAGGGCTCGGCCGCGAAGGTCGTCGGCAAGCCCGCTCCGTTCCCCCGCCCCAGCCAGCCGGCGCCGGCAAGCCCTCCGCTGCCCTGGCCGCGCTCCTTCCTGCACACGAACTCACATACGGCCACGTCCTCTATGTGCAATCCTACGGGCTGCCGGACCTCGCCGAGCGGCAGCAGGCCGAGGAGACTTTCCGGGCGCTACTGCACACGCGGCTATCCTCGGACGCGGACCACTCGCATAAGGGAGGCGTATGGAACCAGGTACGCCAGTTCCGCCGCGAACAACCGCAGCCGACTCCGAGCAGTCATTCCGCTACTTGAGCGCGACTGTAAGAAAAACGACCGATCCCTGACCAAATCAAACGCATGAGACGAGTTATCCTCTGAGCAGCTGAGGTTGCCCTTGAGACGGAACGTCCTCCGATGTCGCGATCTGCGCGGCCAAGCCCCCGTTCATGGCAGGTCTCCTGCCGGAAACGCGTCATTTTACGTCATCACTGCCAGGGCTGGGCCCCGGTCAGAGTTCATGCGTTTGCCCAGGACGGTCGCGTCACAGAGGGTTGGACGGTGAACCACACCGAGCAGGAGCACGCGTCTCCTCCACACGGGCAAGCCGAGAGCGAGGCCTGGTTCCAGCACCTCGCCGATCACGGACCAGCCCTGATGTGGGTCACCGATCCGAATGGCGCCACGACCTATCTCAGCCAATCCTGGTACGCCTGCACCGGCCAGACACCGGAAGCCGGCCTCGGCCTCGGCTGGCTCGACGCCCTCCACCCCGACGACCGCGAGGGTGTCCGAGCCGTCTTCCTGGCCGCGAACGCGGAGCGTGGCAGGTTCCAGACTGACTACCGCCTTCACCATGTCGAGGGCGGCTACCGCTGGATGATGGACACCGCCATGCCCCGCTTCGGGCTGGATGGAGCCTACCTGGGCTACGTCGGCACCGTGATCGACATCACCCAGCGCAAGCGCACCGAGGCCGCGCTCCAGGAGAGCGAGGCGTGCGCCCAGCTGCTGCTGGCCGAGCTGCAGCACCGGGTGCGCAACACCCTGGCGGTGGTGCGCTCGATCGCTTGGCGCTCAGCCGAGACCAGCGCGACCGTGGCCGACTACGCGATGCACCTCGACGGGCGGCTGACCGCTTTTGCGCGCGCACAGGTGATGGTGACCCGCGACCCTGCCGCCGGCATCGACTTGGAGGCGCTCGTAGCGGAGGAGCTGCGTGCCTATCAGGCCGGGGGCGGCCAGCAGGTGAGGATCGAGGGACCGCCGGTGCGGCTGCAGCCCAAGGCGGCCGAGATGCTCGGGCTGGCGATCCACGAGCTGGCGACGAACGCGATCCGGCACGGCGCCCTGGGTCAGGGGCGCGGCCGGGTACGGGTGTCATGGCGGGCTGAGCCGGGCGAGGAGGTGCCGCGCCTGGTTCTCAGCTGGATGGAGACTGGGGTGCCCCTCCCGAGTGGCTCGCCTCAGCGCGGCTTCGGGTTCGATCTGCTCGAGCGGATGCTGCCGTACGAGCTGGGTGGGCAGACCAAGCTGACTCTCGCGCAGGGCGGCCTCCTGTGCACTATCACCGTGCCGCTCACTCCGCGGATCATCGTGGACCCCTAGATTGTGACCGCATGGGTAGGGTCGACCTCGTGATTACCGACCACGCCATGCCGGGTATGAACGGCTCGGATCTGATCCGTCAGCTCAGAGGGAGCTACCCGCATCGGCCTGTCCTCCTGGCGAGCGGCTACGCCGACATGGCGGAGGAGGAGCAGGCCGAGGATTGGCCGCGTCTCTCCAAGCCATTTCGCCAGGGTGAGCTCGCCGTTGCGATTGCTCGTGCGCTTCGACGGTCTGATTACCCCACGGCGAACGAGGCCGCAGCGTAGCCGGGACCGAGAAACGTCCATGTCGTCGGTCGAAGCCTGTCGCAAACGCGAATGGGCCTGTATTCACGAGCTGTTAGTCATACCCGGCCAGCCTGCCGCCTCCGCCTCGGAGCTGGCCCGTGATCCTGGGGCGTGACCCAATGATTAAACAACCGAAAATCTCTTCCGATCCGGGCGCTATGATGCCTGTCCACTCTCTAGTCAGCCGATTCAACGGGTTCAATGAGGCGGTTTACTGCTCACTACCTCGACACTCTGGCATGGAGTTGAGAGATGGAGCCGTGACACTGTCCGATCGGGTGGTCCTCACCCCCATCTCTGGCAGAACGGTAGCGGTGGTAAGTTCCCTTGCCTCGTTCCTTGGCCGTGTACAGGGCATGGTCTGCTCTGACGAGGAGCGTGCGGCTGTCGGCAGCGTCCGGGCCGAAATCCGCGATGCCCACGCTCAACCCGATCCGAACGAGGGTGCCCTGGCCCAGGTCGTAGGGCAGGCCGACAGTCGCGATGAGCGCAGCCGCCGCGGTCTCGGCCGCTGCGGCTCGCCGCCCCTTCAGGAGCACGGCGAACTCGTCGCCGCCCAAGCGGGCAACCACGTCGGAAGTCATGACCACGTCGCTCAGGCGGTTGGCGACCTGCTGCAAAAGGAGGTCACCCGCCCCGTGGCCGTAGGTGTCGTTCACGGCTTTGAACCCGTCCAGGTCGAGGTAGAGCAAGGCCAACGCGTGCTCCTCGCGATCGCCAGTGGTTGCCAGGCTGGCCGCCAGTGCCTCGTTGAAGAAGGTGCGGTTGGGCAGGTCGGTAAGGCCGCAAT
>JAEWKL010000777.1 GCA_023386115.1 Pseudomonadota bacterium | reverse complement strand
CCTTCGAGGCCCGCTGCGCGGGCACCTCAGGATGAGGTCGTTGGATGGGATGATAGGGAGCCGCTTCCAAACCGATCAGGACCCTCGGCCTGCCGCTCACTCCCGCGTCAGCATCGTGCGGGCGATGGCGAAGACCCGACCGTCCCCGATCAGATGCGCGGTGAAGCCGCCCGGAAACAGCTCGTCGAAGGTCTTGTCCCGCACGTTGAGCCCGCCGGTCAGCGATCCGAAGGCCGGCATCACCAGGCGCGTCGCATCGAGCACGAAGCAGCGCCGGCGCACGGCCCGGCCGCGCATCGCCACCTTGCCGACCGGGTGGAAGTGGCCGGCGACCTCCCCGATCTCAGGGCTCGCGGCGGGTTCGTGCCGGAGCGTCAGGCCGCCGACCGTCATCGTGTCGGCGAAGCGGCCGCCGATGCCGTCCTGCACCGCCCGGTCGTGGTTGCCGGAGATCCAGACCCAGTCGCGGCCCTCCTGCAGGGCGGCGATCAAGGCGCGGTCGGCCACGTCGAGGCGGGCGGGGCCCTGCGCGTCGTGGAAGGAATCGCCGAGGCACACGACGCAGATCGGGTCGAGGCGGGCCACGGCCTCGTGCAAGGACGCCAGCGTCTCCCGGGTGTCGTAGGGCGGCAGGAACTGGCCCGAGCGGGCCGCAAAGGCCGAGCCCTTCTCCAGGTGCAGGTCGGAGACCACCAGCGTGCGGTGGCCCGGCAGCCACAATCCGCCGCTGAGATCGAGGGCGAGGGTCTCTCCGGCGAGCGTCACGCCGGGGGTCTTGTGGGTCTTCTCGAGCTTCAGCGGCAGCGCCACGGTGTCACACGTCCTTCTGAGGAAGCGGGGCGCCTTCCGGTCCGTCATGAATCACGCCAGCGCCTCGCCGAGCAGAGCCGCCTCGGCCTCGGCCAGGATCTCGTCCGCGCCCTCGCCGTAGACCCGCTCGCGCCCGATCTCGAGCATCACGTTCACGGCGAGCGGCGACACCCGGTCGAGGGCCTTGTGGATGATTCGCCCCTGAATGCGCGCAAGCATCACGCCGAGGCGGGCCACGTCGAGGAGTCCGGTTGCCGCATCCTGGCGCGCCGCCCGCAGCAGGAGGTGGTCGGGCTGGTGCTTGCGCAGGACGTCGTAGATCAGGTCGGTCGAGATCGTGACCTGGCGCCCGGTCTTGCGCTGGCCCGGATGGCGCCGCTCGATCAGCCCGGCAATCACCGCGCATTGCCGGAAGGTGCGCTTCATCATCGCGGATTCGTCGAGCCATTCCTCCAGGTCGTCGCCGAGCATGTCCTGCGCGAACAGCCCGTCGAGGAAGCCGGGCTCGCGGGCGATGCGCTCCGACAGGTCGCGGGTACCGAAGACCGCGAGGCCGTAATCGTTGGCGGCGAAGCCGAGCGGCCGCATCCCGGCCCGCTCCAGGCGGCGGGTCAGCAGCATGCCGAGCGTCTGGTGGGCGAGGCGCCCCTCGAACGGGAAGCAGGCGAGGTAATAGCGGTTCGCCCGCGGAAACGTCTCGACCAGGAGGTCGCGCGGGCCCGGAAGCACGGAGCGGCGGCGCTGCTGTACCAGGTAGTCGGCCACCTGCGCCGGCAGCCGGTCCCACTCGAACGGGTCGGCGATCAGCGCCCGCACGCGGGCGGCGAGGAAGGTCGAGAGCGGGAATTTCGAGCCGGCATAGCTCGGGATCGCCGGATCGGTGCCGGGGGGACCGCGGGTCGCCAGGGCCTCGTCCTCGTGCAGGCCCTCGAAGCGCAGGATCTCGCCGGCGAACAGGAAGGTGTCGCCGACCGTGAGGGTCTCGGCGAAATCCTCCTCGATCTCGCCGAGCACTTTCCCGCCCGCCGGCAGCACGCTGCCGGGCTTGGTGCGATTGCGCCGGGCGAGGCGCACCTTGACTTTGGTCGACTCGATGATCGTGCCGACATTCATCCGATATTGCTGCGCCGTGCGGGCGTCGCGCACCCGCCACAGCCCGTCCGGCCCGCGCAGGATCTTGGCGAAGCGCTCATAGGCCCGGAGCGCGTAGCCGCCGGTGGCGACGTAATCGAGCACGAGCAGGAAGTCGTCGCGGGTCAGGGCGGCATAGGGGGAGGCGGCCCGCACCTCGTCGTAGAGCTCGTCCTCACCGAAGGGCCCGGCGCAGGCCATGCCGAGCACGTGCTGCGCCAGCACGTCGAGGGCGCCGGTGCGCGGATCGGGCGTGTCCTGCGCCGCCTCCTCGACGGCGGCGAGGGCGGCGCGGCATTCCAGCATCTCGAACCGGTTGGCCGGCACCAGATAGGCCTTGGACGGCTCGTCCATGCGGTGGTTGGCCCGGCCGATCCGCTGCATGATCCGGCTCGCCCCCTTCGGCGCCCCGATGTTGATCACGAGGTCGACGTCGCCCCAGTCGATACCGAGATCGAGGGTCGCGGTGCAGACCACGGCGCGGAGCACGCCCGCCGCCATCGCGGCCTCGACCTTCCGGCGCTGCGTGGCGTCGAGGGAGCCGTGATGCAGGGCGATCGGCAACCCGTCGTCGTTGAGGTTCCAGAGTTCCTGGAACGTGTACTCGGCCTGGAGCCGGGTGTTGACGAAGACCAGGACCAGCTTGTGCTGCCGGATCAGGTCGTAGACCGCCGGCATCGACGCCTGAGCCGTGTGTCCGGCGAGCGGCAGGGTGCGGCCGGTCTCGAGCATCCGCAGGTCGGCCCGGGCGCCGCCCTGGACGGTGATGAGGTCGGCCATCGCGGAGTCCGGACCCTGCGGCACCAGGTAGCGCCGCAGCGCGTCGGGCTCGCGCACCGTCGCCGAGAGGCCGGTCATGGCGAGGCCGGGCGCCAGCCGGTGCAGGCGGGCGAGGCCGAGGCTGAGGAGGTCGCCGCGCTTCGAGGTGACCAGCGCGTGCAGCTCGTCGAGGACAACGCGCTTGAGCCCGCGGAAGAGCTCCGCCGCCTCGCGGTGGGCGATCAGCAGGGCCAGCTGCTCGGGGGTGGTGAGCAGGATGTGGGGCGGCCGGGCGACCTGACGGCTGCGCTTGTGCGACGGGGTGTCGCCGGTGCGGGTCTCGATCCGGATCGACTGTTCGAGCCCGAGGCCTAAGACCGGCGCGTCGAGGTTGCGGGCGATGTCGACGGCCAGCGCCTTGAGCGGCGAGATGTAGAGGGTGTGCAGGCCGCCCTTGTGGCTTCCTGGGCCGCTGCCCTCCGCCAGCTCGACCAGGGTGGGAAGGAAGCCCGCCAGCGTCTTGCCGGCCCCGGTCGGCGCCACCAGCAGGGCCGAGCGTCCGGCTTGCGCCGCCGCCAGCAGGGCGAGCTGGTGCGGCCGCGGCGTCCAGCCGCGCTCCGCGAACCAGGCGGTGAAAGCGGCGGGCAGGGCCGTGGACGGCGCAGGAGCGTCCTCTCCGGGCGAGGGCGGCTTGCGGGCGGATGGCTTGGGGGATGTTTTGGGCACCGCCGAGATGTAGCGCGCGCGCCGGTTTCGTGGGATGGCGGCGGCGTCGAATGATCGTCTCGCACGTGGTTCTTGGGAGCGCCGGTCGTGGGTCTCGAATGCACGCCCTGGATCACCCTCGACGAGTCCGAGCTGGAGGAGAGCTTCGTGCGCGCCTCCGGCCCGGGGGGCCAGAACGTCAACAAGGTCTCGTCGGCGGTGCAGCTGCGCTTCGACGTGCGCCGCTCGCCCTCGCTACCGAACGCCGTGGCGATCCGGCTGATGAAGCTCGCCGGGCGGCGGCTCACGGCGGACGGCGTGCTGGTCATCACCGCCCAGACCCACCGCACCCAGGAGCGCAACCGCGCCGAGGCGCGGGAGCGCCTGGCCGACCTCGTCCGCGAGGCGGCGGTGCCCCCGACCCCGCGCCGCCCGACCCGCCCGACCCTGGCCTCGAAGAAGCGGCGGCTGGAGGAGAAGGGCCGGCGGGGCGACGTGAAGAAGCTGAGGGGCGGCAAGCCGGGGATGGACTGAAGGGGCGGGGTTGGAGGAGGCTCGTTCGGGCCGAAGCCGGCACTTTATCCTAGTCTATTCGATGTTCTCGACAGTATCAACATCCTCCGCGTCATTA
>JAEWKL010000768.1 GCA_023386115.1 Pseudomonadota bacterium | reverse complement strand
CGCGCGTATGCCCGTTCGGGCTTGGCCGGCGCCGTTGGCGGGCGCTCTTGGCCGACGCCCTTGGCGGGCGCCTTCGAACCGGTCCGTTCGAAGGCGCGGCGGCATCAGTCTACGGCTTGGCGGCGCTCCTGGCCGACGGAAGGACGAGAGTCAGGAGACCGCCGAAGACGGCGATGCCGGCCAGGATGATGAAGATCGTTTCGAGGGCGAAGCCGCCGCCGGCCAGGTAGCCGCCCAGCATCGGACCGCCGACGCCGCCGAGGCGGCCGAAGCCGGCGCACCAGGCGACACCCGCGCTGCGGACGTTGGTGCGGTAGTAGTTCGCGACCAGCCCGTAGATCAGCGTCTGCGTTCCGCTGGTGCCGAGGCCGACGATGGCGACCGTCGCCAGGAGGACACCGACCGGGAAACCACTGGTCAGAAGAAGGATCGCCGCCGCGCCGATGAGGAAGCAGGCGGCGACCACGGGCTTCGCCCCGTAGCGGTCGGCCACCTTGGAGCCCAGGAGGGCGCCGATGACGGCGCCGCCGTTCAGCACCATGAGGAAGGACAGCGAGCCTTTGGCGTTGAAGCCGGCGCGCAGCATCAGCTCGGGAAGCCAGGTATTCAGCGAGTAGACCAGCATCAGGCCGGTCGCGCTCATCAGACCGAGCAGGATGGTGGGGAGCGGGTAGGATGTGAACAGGCCCGCCCAGCTCGACCGATGGCCATCGGACGGGTTCGACGCCGCTATCGCCGGCATCCGGAGCGGCTCCGGCACATCGAGACCGGTCGTCTCGGCAAGCGCCCGTGCCTCGGCCAGGCGACCCCGCGCGGCGAGCCAGGCGACCGATTCCGGGATCTTGAGATAGGCGAGCGGAACAAGGGTGACGAGCGGCAGCGCGCCGATCAGGAAGAGCCCGCGCCAGCCGATCCGGTCGAGGAGCGCGATCGCCAGGGCGGCCGCCAGGAGGCTGCCGAGTGGGACGCCCGAATAGACGATCGCGTTGCAGAGGTTCTTCTTGCCCCGCGGGGCGAATTCGGACACCAGCGCGGCCGTCGTCGCCAGGAGGGCGCCGACGCCGAGGCCGGTCAGGAACCGCAAGGTCCCGAAGACGGCGACCGAGCTGCTCATCGCCGTCAGGGCCATGCCGATGGAGAACCAGGCATAGGAGACCAGCAGCACCTTGCGGCGGCCCAGGATGTCGCCGACGGAGCCGGCGAGCAGGGCCCCGACGAGGACGCCGAAGAGCGCGTAGCTGCCGAGCTGGCCGGCGATCACGGGGGTGACGGTGCCGAGCTGCGTCGGATCGCGCAGGAAGGTCGAGACGCAGGCGCCATAGACCACGAGGTCGTAGCCGTCGAAGACGAGACCGACAAGCGCCAGGCTCATCACCCACATCACGGTCCGGAACTGTCTTGCTTCACGAGACGGGTGTATGGCCCCGCTCGTCCCGACGAATGCCGTCATGGGTCGCTTCCTCTCCCTGAATTGTGCCTCGAACGGTCGTTCGGCTTCTCATTGTGCCCGCGGGCGACCGCACGGCGACGTGTGTCGCGGCGCGGTCCGCACCGCCCCGTCGCGTCGAAGGGCCGTGCGGTGACGGAGCCTTCCTCGGTGGGCCTAACGACGGTCGCGCAGGATGCGCGCGAAGAAGGCGGTCAGCTCGTCATGGGCATCGAGGGGCAGCACGGTCGCGACGTGCTGGTCCGGACGGACGACGACCATCGCGCCCCGCGCGCGGTCGATGCCGCGCAGGTCGAAGATGTCGGGGCCGGTCTTCAGATCGGGCGTGAACGCCTTCTCGTAGTCGATCAACCCGAAGCGCCCCTTGCGCGGCAGGAGAAGCGCCGGCAAGTCCTCGACCTTGAGGTCGCGATGCCCCTGCTGGAAGATCGCGCGGACGTCGATGACGCTGTCGATGTCGGCGCCGTCCGGCGTGAAGCGCCCCACCGGCGATTGGTCGGAGGTCGCGAGCCAATCCATCAGCCGGCCGAGTGCATCACCGCTCGCATCGGCGAAGGCGTAGAGGCGCCAGGCTCCGTCGGCGCGGTGGACGTGTCCGAGCTGCATGGGCTTGGCGTCGGCGAGGCGCACAACCGGGCCTGAATGGAACCGCATGCCGACCGTGAAGCCCTTCGCCAGGGCCTGGTGGACCGGCTCGGCGGTCAGGAATGTCGCCGGCGGGTAATGCGTCGCGACGCCGGCCGTATAGCGGCCGGACCTGACGAAGTAGGCTTGCAGGTCCTCGGGATCGACGCCGCCGCGCTCCGAATTCCTCGGGTCCCGCGGCGGCGAGGCCATGATCGCCGACCATTCCTTGTCGAAATCGATGAGTCCTTTCGCGATGGCGTGCCGCTCGACCGTGTAGGTGCGTAACAGATCCGGGTTCGCCCGCCCGTCCAGGACCGCGGCCAGCTTCCAGCCGAGGTTGAACGCGTCCTGGATCGAGACATTCATGCCCTGGCCGGCCTTGGCGCTGTGCGTGTGGCAGGCGTCGCCCGCGATGAAGACGCGCGGCAGGCGGGAGCCGGCCTCCTCCGCCGGCACGTCGTCGAACCGGTCGGTGACGCGCTGGCCGACCTGGTAGACCGAGAACCACGCGACGTCGCGGACGTCGAGCGTGTAGGGGTGCAGCACCCGCCGGGCAGTCTCGATGACCTGGTCCTGGGTGATGTGGCGCACAGCGTCGCGGTTGGCGGGATCGACCTCGCCGAGATCGACGTAGAGGCGCACCATGTACCCGCCCTCGCGCGGGATGAGCAGGATGTTGCCCTTGTCGGCCGACTGGATCGCGGCCTTGATGCGGATGTCCGGGAAGTCGGTGACGGCCAGCATGTCGACCACGCCCCAGGCATGGTTGGCGTAATCGCCTTGCGGGACCGCCCCGATCGCGTCCCGCACCCGGCTGCGCGCGCCGTCGCAGCCGACCACGTATCGGGCCCGGACCACCTTGCCGGCCCCGGTCGCGACGTCCTTCACCGTGACGACGACGGGATGATCGCCCTCGGGCTCGACGGCGAGGGTCACGAAATCCAGACCGAAATCGGGGACGAGCCGCGTCGGCGACTTCGCCATAGAGTCCTGGAGATAACTGAGCAGGCGGGCCTGGTTGACGATGAGGTGCGGGAACTCCGACAGGCCGTCCTCGGTGTCCTGGACGCGCCCGGTCCGCACGATCGTCGCCCGATCGTCGGGCGACGGGCGCCAGAACACGGTCTCGTTGACCCAGTAGCCCTCCCGGACGAGCTTCTCGCTCAGGCCGAACGTGTCGAACGTCTCGACCGTGCGGCACGCGACGCCGTCCGCCTGCCCGACCTGCAGCGGACCCTCCCGGCGGTCGATGATGCGGGTGGTGATGCCGGGAAACGCCGAGAGCTGAGCCGCCAGCACCATGCCGGCGGGCCCGGTGCCGACAATGAGCACGTCGACCGTTTCGGGCAGACCCGCCGATCGTGCTTCCGCACCCGGTGCCGCCGCGAGGATGTCCGGATCGCCCGGCGCATATCCATCGAGATAGAATTGCATATTTTCCTCCGTTTTGTCGATATTTTTCGTTTGGAAAGAGGGTATCCGGAATATTTCCTGATCTTAATTAAATATCACGATTGCCATTCTCGTCCCGAGATTATAATTTATATACAAAATATTCTGCAACACAGCAAAATAAGTGGCAAGACATCCATTTTTTTATGATTGGTGATATTGATAAATATTGCGATTAATCGAGGAGCTAAACTTGCAAATTCGGCCTGCAACAGAAATCCCATCGCGGCAATCCGGCAGAGTTCCCGCTCAGGGCGGCGCCGGAGCAGGGCCGACACGACCGTGCCATCCGCAATTGATGCGTACACGGATATTCCGTATGCTGTCAATCTCGCCTGCGGCTTGTCGTCTGTGGGCTTGTCGTCTGTGGGCTTGGCGGGCTTCGGGTTGAGGCGCGGCTGCCGGGAGGCTAGAGGAGCGGCATGAGCGACCTTCACGGCATGCCCGGACACCTTGTCCGTCGGGTCCACCAGATTTCGTCCGCGATCTTCGCCGAAGAATGCGGGTCTTTCGGGCTGACGTCGGTCCAATATGCCGCACTGACCGCGATCCGGGAGCATCCGGACGTCGACGCCACGCGGTTGTCGTCCCTGATCGCCTTCGACCGCTCGACCCTCGGCGACGTTCTGGAGCGCCTGGAGGCGAGACATTGGATCATCAGGCATTCCAGCCCGAGCGATAAACGGATCAAGCTCTTGCGGCTGTCGCAAGTCGGCAGCCAGCTCCTCGACGAGGTTGAGCCTTCCGTCCGGCGGGTCCAGCAACGACTGGTCGAGCCCTTGCCCCCTCAGGATCGCACCAAGGTCATGGCCCTGCTGGTACGCCTTATCGAGGGACATCAAGGCGACCTGGCGGGCGTGCCCGCGGCAGCCCGGGAGGAAGCCGCCACGGACGATGCGGCCTGACGGCCGGATCGCCGTCAACTCGGGTCCTTAACCCTGCGGGAGCCCGGGGCGGTTCGTCCGCGGGGCGGGAGAGGCCGCGGCCGATGCGTGAAAGGCAGGCCCGGCTCTCGCCCCCTCGGTGACCACCGCTACATGACAAGCGACGAATCGGTCGCTTCATATCGAACGGCGCGCGGATCCGACGACGCGGCGCCATGAGCCGAACCGGAGTGGTGAAGTGACCGGCAAGGACCCGCACCAGCTCCGTCAGGCCTACACGCACAACCTCCTGCTGGCGGGACGCCAGTGGCGGCGTCTCGCCAACTCGGCTGCCGAGGCCCACGGGATTTCGGAGGCGAAGGCGCTGCCCCTGGTGCTGATCGGGCGGATGGCGGGCGAGCCGCGCCAGACCGCCCTGGCCGAAGCCGTCGGCATCGAGGGGCCGTCGCTGGTCCGTCTCCTCGATCAGCTCTGCGCGGCGGGCCTGGTCCTGCGCCGGGAGGATGCCACGGACCGGCGTGCTAAGGTGCTGAGCCTCACCCCAGCCGGACGGACGCTCGTCGCGCAGATCGAGGCCGATCTCGACCGCCTGCGGGAGGAGGTGTTCGGCGGGGTGAGCCCCGCCGACCTCGAGGCCGGCCTGAGACTCTTCCGGGCCGTCCAGGATCATGCGCGCCAGGATCACGACGGCTATGTCCTGGACACGGAGGCGGAAGGCCCCGCGATCCCGAGCGACGAGGTAGCGGAATGACCCTTCCCGGCTGGCGCGACTGGGCGTTCTCGATCAAGACCTTCGCGGCGGCCATGCTGGCCTTGTTCCTGGCGTTCTGGATCGACCTGCCGAAGCCCTACTGGGCGGTCGGCACGGTCTACATCACCAGCCAGGTGCTGGCCGGGGCCACCCGGTCGAAGGCCGTGTACCGGGTCGGCGGCACCCTGCTCGGCGCCGTCGTCACCGTTATCCTGGTCCCGAACCTCGTCAACGCGCCGGAGCTCCTGACGCTCGCCATCGCCCTCTGGGTCGCGATCTGCCTGTACTTCTCGCTCCTCGACCGGACGCCGCGCAGCTACCTGATGATGCTCGGCGGCTACACCGCGGCGCTAATCGGATTTCCGGCGGTCGGCGAGCCCGATGCGATCTTCGACACCGCGGTCGCCCGGGCCGAGGAGATTACCCTCGGCATCCTCTGCGCCAGCCTGATGTCGTCGGTCGTCCTGCCGCAATCGGTCGTCCCGACGATCGCCGGCCGGCTGGAGGCCTGGCTGCGCGATGCCCGCCTCTGGGCCTGCGACGTCCTCGGCCGGGCACGGGCAACGGATGCGCAAGCCAAGGATTTGCCGATCAAGGATTCCCAGGCCAAGCGGCTGCGGCTGGCATCGGACGCCATCGCGTTCGACGCCCTGGCGACGCCCCTTCGCTACGACATGACGGGGGCGGAGCGCTCGGCCGAGGCCATGGCGACCTTGCGCCAGCACATGCTGATGTTCCTGCCCATCGCCTCGGCGATCGCGGATCGCATCGAGACCCTGGAGCGGGCCCGGGCGCTGCCCGGCCCGCTGCGGGACC
>JAEWKL010000751.1 GCA_023386115.1 Pseudomonadota bacterium | reverse complement strand
GGCTCGACGTGCTAACGCCCCGACAACAGGAATGGGCGCCCGCAGCCTCACGCCGCGGGCGCCCTCTGGTTGCACCATCCTCAGATCAGTGCGCGGTGTCCCGCTCGTCGAAGATGTCCCGGTCCTTGGTCTCGGGCACGAGGAGCAGGCCGAGCACGAAGGTCATCAGCGCGATGACGATCGGGTACCAGAGGCCGTAATAGATGTCGCCGGTCTGGGCCACCATCGCGAAGGCGGTGGCGGGCAGCAGGCCGCCGAACCAGCCGTTGCCGATATGGTAGGGCAGGGACATCGAGGTGTAGCGGATCCGGGTCGGGAAGAGCTCGACCAGGGCCGCGGCGATCGGGCCGTAGACCATCGTGACGAAGAGCACGAGGACGAAGAGCAGCCCGATCACCCCGGCGACCTGCGGCCGGAAGATGTCGAACGGGTTCGCCATCTTCACCACCTGGGCGTCGCCCGCCTTCGGGTAGCCCGCCGCCTGGAGGGCGGAGGCCGCCGCCTTGTTGAACTCCGCCGCCGGCGCGCCCGCCGCGAACGGGACCTCGGTGCCGTTGATCCGCACCACCGTCGGCTGGCCGGCCGGCCCGGCCTCGGTGGCGTAGCGCACCGAGGACTTGGCGAGGAAGTCGCGGGCGAGGTCGCAGGGCGCCGAGAAGACCCGGGTGCCGACGGGGTTGAACAGGCTGCCGCACTGGGCCGGATCGGCCACCACGGTCACCTTGACGCTCTCGATCGCCTTCTCGAGGGCGGGGTTCGCCAGGGTGGTGATCTGCTTGAACACCGGGAAGAAGCTGAGCGCCGCGATCAGGCAGCCGGCCAGGATGATCGGCTTGCGGCCGATCTTGTCCGAGAGCCAGCCGAACACCACGAAGAAGCCGGTTCCCAAGAGCAGCGCCCAGGCGATCAGGAGGTTCGCCGTGTAGCCGTCGACCTTCAGGATCGATTGCAGGAAGAACAGGGCGTAGAACTGGCCCGTGTACCAGACGACGCCCTGGCCGGCGACGAGGCCGAGCAGCGCGATCAGCGCGATCTTGGCGTTGCGCCACTGGCCGAAGGCCTCGGTGAGGGGGGCCTTCGAGGTCTTGCCCTCCTCCTTCATGCGCTGGAAGGCCGGCGACTCGCTGAGCTGGAGGCGAATCCAGAGCGAGATGCCGAGCAGCAGCACCGAGACCAGGAACGGCACACGCCAGCCCCACTCGGCGAAGGCCGCCTCGCCCGTGAAGGACCGCACCGCCAGGATCACCACCAGCGACAGGAACAGGCCGAGCGTCGCCGTGGTCTGGATCCAGCTGGTGTAGAAGCCGCGCCGGCCCTGCGGCGCGTGCTCGGCGACGTAGGTCGCCGCCCCGCCATACTCGCCGCCGAGCGCCAGCCCTTGCGCGAGACGCAGGATGATCAGGATGATCGGCGCCGCGATGCCGATCTGCGCGGCGTTGGGCAGGATGCCGACGATGAAGGTCGACAGGCCCATGATCAGGATGGTGACCAGGAAGGTGTACTTGCGCCCGACGAGGTCGCCGACGCGCCCGAACACCAGGGCGCCGAACGGCCGCACCAGGAAGCCCGCCGCGAAGGCGAGCAGCGCGAAGATGTCCCGGGTCGCCGGCGGATAGGACGAGAAGAACTGCGCGCCGATGATGCCGGCGAGCGAGCCGTAGAGGTAGAAATCGTACCACTCGAACACGGTACCGAGGGAGGAGGCCAGGATGACCTTCTTCTCCTCCCGCGTCATCGGGCGCGCGGCATCGCCGGCGGACCCGAGGGCGGCTGAGCTTGCCATGGGGTGTTCCTCCTTGAGGAGCGTTTCCTTGAGGGACGGCACGCGTCGCCCGCGCGAATCTTCGCCGCGTCGGGGTCGTCGCGTTGGTGTGAACCGGGTGTCCGGCGGCGCCTTCCGCCGCGCGAGGGGATTGAAACCGCCCGCTCGCGCGTGATCCGCCGCCGACACGAATCGTTAAGCCAGCCGTGCTGCGCCGCCCATCCGACAATTCGTCGTGAGACTTAGGTCGTGAGACTTCCGTCGGGGGTTCGGGAGCCGCGCTCCCGGCCCGACGGCACGACGGGCGATCGAGGGTGATAAGCGGGCATTGCCAAACGGCCGGAAAGCCCAATCCTGCCTGACGCTCGAACGCACACATGGCATCGGCGAGACAAAGGGGAGATGATGGGATTCGAAGGCGGCACCTGGGTCAACGAGCCTACCGTCTGGCGGATGACGGGTGACGATCTCCACGTCGTCACGGACAAGGCCACGGACTTCTGGCGGGAAACCCATTACGGCTTTAGCCGAGACACGGGCCATTTCTTCGCCGCGACGACCGCCGGCGATTTCACGGCGCAGATGCGGGTTCGCGCGCAGTATCGGGAGCTGTACGACCAGGCCGGATTGATGGTGCGGATCTCGCCGCGCGAATGGGTCAAGGCGGGAATCGAGCTGTCGGACGGCATCCCGATGATCAGCAGCGTGCTGACGATCGACCGGTCCGACTGGGCGACGGCGCCCTACGGTCACGACGCGGGGAATTTCTGGCTGCGGGCGACCGTGGCAGCGGGCGTCTTGCGGTTGCAGGTGTCCGCCGACGGGACGCATTGGCCGCTGATGCGGCTCTGTCCGTTTCCCAAAGCACCCTCGTACAGCGTCGGCCCGATGTGCTGTACGCCGGAGCGGGCCGGTCTGAGCATCGACTTCTCCGATTTCACGATCCGCCCACCCCTGGGCAAGGCCCTGCACGACCTCTCGTGAAGGGCCCTCGAGGCCGCCTGCCAAAGATGGCAGGCGCCGCGGTCGCGCCACCTCTCGCCAGGCTCCGCACTCTGCCACGGCTGGCGCGGTTCCCTCACGGGAACGAGGATGGCACCCCGGCATTGAGCCTCAGCGAGTGCCGGGAGCCGGGAAGACACACCATGCGTCGCGACCTGATCGTCCTCACCCTCGCCGCCACCCTGGTGGGCGCCGGCGCCGAGGCACAGCCGTTGCGCAGCCCAGGAGCCCCGGGGCCGGGCGGGCGTCCCCATGTCGGACCGGTGCATGTCGGACCGGTGCCTCACGGCCGCGCCGCGATCTACGACGTCCGCGGGCGGCACGGCCGGCACGGAGTGGTCCACGGCCGCCGGTTCGCGGCCTATGGCGGCACCACCTTCGCGGGCGCCGCTTACGCGCCGCTCGGTCCCTACGGCGCGGGCGGGGTGCTGGAGCCGGGCCTCGTCGCCGAGCCTTACGTCACGCTGCCGCGCCCGAGCGAGCTTGTCCCCTCGGCCTGGGGCGAGGGCACCTACGGCATCCCGACCGTCTCCGGCATCCCGCCGCAGCCGAAGGCCGCTCCGGTGCTCTACGTCATCAACGGCGGCGCGCGTCCGGTCGGCGGCGCCCGGGTGATCCCGGTCCAGGCGCCGGGGCCATGAAGGACATGCCGCCGCGGTAACGAGCCCACCGCGGCGGTAGAACGCAGGAACCGGCGCGGTCCGACCCGGCAAGCGCGGCCGTGGGCGCTCGCCTGTCGGGTTGCGATTTGTTATGCCATCCGGGTGATGCCGACCTCGCCCCCCGCGCCGACGCCCACAACCCGGATAGCCCCTCGCCGGATGGCCGCTCGCCGGATGGCGGCCTGCCTCTGGCGGCCGCGCGCGGGAGCGGGCCGGGCACGAGCAGGTCGCCGGGGCCGCGCCCCGCCGCCGGCCCCGCCTCGACCGAGCCCGCCGCGGAGCCGGT
>JAEWKL010000151.1 GCA_023386115.1 Pseudomonadota bacterium | reverse complement strand
GGTCACACCCATGCCGACATGGGGCCGGGCCACGAAGGCGGCATCGCCCAGGATGACCGTGCGGCGGCCGAGCGCCATGCGCGGCGCTTCGAGGTCCTGGATCGCCTGCAGGAACGGCTGTCCGGTGCGCTCGACGACCTCCGCGAAGGGCGGCGCGAGGAGCCGGCGCGCATCCCGCCGCATCCCGGCGATCACTGCCGGGCGGATCCGGTTCGGCGCGATCGAGAGCGGCTGGGCGAGGCCGTCGATGTCGGTGAGCAGCGCCGCGAGATCGGCTCCGGCGGCGGCCGGGCGGTACCAGACGAAGTTGAAGCGTCGCCCGCCCCTCCCCTCGCCGGCGACCGGATAGCCCAGCATCTGCTCGCCGGGCGGCAGGCAGAAGCTGAAATGATCGCAGAGCGCCGCGCGGGTCTCGTCCGTCAGGTCGGCTTCGTCGACGAGGCCGCGCCAGGCGACGTAGCCGGCATAGAGCGGCGTCACCTCGGGGAGTCGGTGCGTCCGCACCGTCGAGCCAATGCCGTCGGCGCCGACGAGCAGGTCGCCGCGCGCGGTGGTGCCGTCGGCGAAATGCGCGGTGACGGCGTCTTCGGCCTCCTCGACCCGCACGAGGCTGCGGCCGGACCGGAAGGCACCTGCCGGCAGCGCCTGATGCAGCAATCCGTGGAGATGGCCCCAGGCGGTGAGCACCTGCGGCAGGGCGCGCTCGCCGAGGAGCGCCCCGTCGGTGCCGAAGACCCGGCGGCCGCTCACCGCGACGCCGACCTCCGCCTCGTCCCGCGCGATGCCGGCGCGGGCCAGCACCGCGAACAGCTCCGGATGGGTGACGATCCCGGCGCCGCGCCCCGACAGGTCGCCGGCCACCCGCTCGTGCACCTCGACCTCCCAGCCGGAGCGGCGCAGCAGCAGGGCCGCGAACAGCCCCCCGAGCGAGCCTCCGACGATGATCGCCCGCCTGGCTGCGGGCTTCGCCTCGATGGCCATCATGGTCCTCCCCGGCGACCGGGCGCGTCATGCGACGACCCGTCCTACCTACAAATTATCGATCGATAATTTGCGTGGCGAACCGGGAGTCGTCAAGCGCTATTTATCAATTGAACATTTAATGCCGTGTCACGCCTCCAGCCGCTCGGCGAGGAACCGGATGAACAGGCGTACCTTGGCCGGGACCATCCGGCGCGTCGGGTAGACCGCCCAGATCGCCAGCGGCTCCGGCTCACCTTCCGCCAGCCGCACCTCCGCGAGGAGACCGCCTGCGACCTCGTCGGCGACGTCCCAGCGCGACAGCATCGCGATGCCGAGACCGCCGAGGCAGGCTTGGTGCAGGCCCTCGATGGTGTTGGCGGTGAAGCGGCCCGCCGCCCGCACCGAAACCGCTTGCCCGACCGGGCCGAGCGCCCAGTGGCCGGTGCCCGCCAGCGCCAGGCATTCATGGGCAGCGAGATCGGCCGCCCGCGCCGGAATCCCGGCGGCGGCGAGATAGCCGGGCGTCGCGAACAGCCCGCGCGGGCTCAGGCCCAAGTGGCGCGCCACCAGGCTCGAGTCGCTCATGACCGCGATGCGGATCCCGAGATCGAGCCCCTCCCCGACCAGATCGACGACGCTGTCGGTGAGGACGAGGTCGACCCGGACCTCCGGATGGGCCCGCATGAAGCCGACGAGCGCCGGGGCGACGACCTTGCGGCCGACGGCCGTCGAGGCGGTGAGGCGCAGCCGCCCGGTGGCGCCGGCCTCCGCCGGGCGCACGCTGGCAAGGGCCGCGTCGCGCTCCTCCAGCAGGGCCTGGGCGTGGGCGAGGAAGACCTGCCCCTCGTCGGTGAGGGAGAGCGAGCGGGTCGTGCGGTGCAGGAGGCGCACCCCGAGCTCGTGCTCGAGGCCCGACAGGCTGCGGGTCGCGGCCATCGGGGTGATGTGCAGGCGCCGCGCCGCTGCCGCGAGGCTGCCGGCGCCGACCGCTTCGGCCAGGACGGAGAGAGCGAGAAAGTCCAAAATAACGCGCCACGTTACAATCGCATATCACACGACGCTACTACACCGTGCGGCGTGACGAAATATCATGTCGGCGGACCGGCACCGGCGAATGGATCGGCCGGCCGATGGAGATGGACCATGTCCGCTCAAGCCGCGGCCGAGAGGCCGGAGACCCGTGCGACGACACCCCGGGCGCGCACCTTCGCGATGGCCGCCGCTGCCGGCCTCGCGGTCGCCAACATCTACTACAACCAGCCGATGCTGGCGCTGATCGAGCGTGACCTGCCGGGCGAGGCGACGGCCTTGATCCCGACCGCGACTCAACTCGGCTACGCGGCGGGGCTGTTCCTGCTGGTGCCCCTCGGCGATATCGTCGAGCGGCGCCGGCTCATCGTCGGTCAGTTCGGCGTGCTGGCGGCGGCGCTGGCCCTCGCGGCGGCGGCGCCGAGCGCGGGGCTCGTGGTGCTCGCCTCGCTCGCCGTCGGGCTCTCGGCGACGGTGGCGCAGCAGATCGTGCCCTTCGCGGCGCATCTTAGCCCGCCGGACCGGCGCGGCGCCACCGTCGGCACGATCCTGTCGGGGATCCTGACCGGCATCCTGCTCAGCCGGACCCTCGCCGGGTTCGTCGCCACCCATGCCGGCTGGCGCGAGATGTTCTGGCTCGGCGTGCCGCTGTCCCTCGGCGCCGGCGCCCTGATGGCGGCGACCCTGCCGCAGAGCCGGCCCGAGGCGACCCTGCGCTATGGGCAATTGCTCGCCTCCCTCGCCGGGCTGTGGCGGGACTTTCCGCCCTTGCGCCTCGCCGCGATCACGCAGGCGCTGATCTTCTCCGCCTTCACGGTGTTCTGGACCGTCCTGGCCTTCCGGCTCGCCGGCCCGCCCTACGGCTACGGCGCCGACATCGCGGGCCTGTTCGGGATCGTGGGCGCCGTCGGCATCGCCGCCGCGCCGCTCGCCGGACGCCTCGCCGATCGCAGCGGCCCCGCGCGGATCGTCGCGACGGGCGCGGTCCTGACGCTCGTCTCGTGGGCGACCTTGAGCCTCTCGCCCTCCCTCGTCGTCCTGGTGGCCGGGGTGATCCTGCTCGACTTCGCCATGCAGGCGGCGCTCGTCGCCAACCAGCACGTCGTCTTCGCCCTCAAGCCGGAGGCCCGCGCACGGCTCAACACGATCCTGATGGGGGCGATGTTCCTCGGCGGCTCCGCCGGCTCGGCGTCCGGCACCGCCGCCTGGCAGGCCGGCGGCTGGCCGGCGGTGGCGGGCTTGGGGATCGCCCTCGGGGCGCTGGCGAGCGTGATCCAGGGCCTCGCGCTGCGGCGGCGCTGACGGAGCGCGCAGATGTCCAAAAGCTCCCGCGATCCCACAAGCCCCGCCGCCCCGGGCCGTGCTCCGGTCCCCCGACAGGAGATGACGTCATGCGCGTGACACGCGTCGTCGCTGGACTCGCGATCCTCGGCCTCGCCGCCGCCGGGGCGTTCCTCGCCGTCGCGTGGCGGCCCGAGATCGCGCCAGTCCCGCCCCCGGCGCCCGCCTCCTTCGATCCCGCGCTGGTCCGGCGCGGGGCCGACCTCGCCCTGATCGGCGATTGCCGTACCTGCCACACGGCGCGAAACGGGGCCGCCTTCGCGGGCGGCCTGCCCCTGCCGACGCCGTTCGGGACGCTCTACTCGACCAACATCACCCCGGATCCGGGGACCGGGATCGGCCGCTGGTCCGAAACCGCCTTCGCCCGCGCCCTGCGCGAGGGCGTCGACCGCGAGGGGCGCCACCTCTACCCGGCCTTCCCCTACGACCATTACGGCGCGACCGATGACGACGACGTGCGGGCGCTCTACGCCTTCGTCATGACCCGCCCGGCGGTCGCCGCGACGGCGCCGCCGAACGGGCTGCCCTTCCCGCTCAACGTGCGTCTGACGCTCGCGGGCTGGAAGCTCCTGTTCCTGCGCCGCAAGGATCTCGCGCCCGATCCGGCGAAGGACGAGGCGTGGCACCGCGGTCGCACCCTCGTCGAGGGTCTCGGCCATTGCGGCGCCTGCCACTCGCCGCGCAACCTCCTCGGGGCCGAGATCGCCTCCCGGGCCTATGAGGGCGGCGAGGCCGAGGGCTGGCGGGCCTATGCGCTGGGCGGCGCCTCCCGCGCGCCGGTGCCGTGGGACGAGGCGGCGCTGACGCAGTACCTGCGCGAGGGCTTCCACCCGCTGCACGGCGTCGCCCGCGGGCCGATGGCGCCGGTGGTCGAGAACCTGGCCACGGTGCCGCCGGAGGATGTCGCCGCGATGGCGCGCTACCTCGCCTCCCTCGGAGCGGGCTCAGGGACGGCCA
>JAEWKL010000648.1 GCA_023386115.1 Pseudomonadota bacterium | reverse complement strand
GTGGAGGATCAGTCCGACGATCGCTCGCTTGCAAAGTGCCTGGGCGTCTCGTGCGCAGCCGTGGACTCGAAGATCGACGGATATGCGGCGTCCTGCCGCATCCCGATATCCCGCTCCTCCGATCGATTGCAGTGCTCAGCGTTGCCGAGCACCTTGACGACCGACACTCGGATACATCTGCTGTAAGACTTCATCGATGAGGGATGGCGAAGGTATTGTTCAGCCGTCGACGAGGCGAGCGAGACCAGTCGCAAATGCCGGAGAGCATCCAGCAAGGGGGGACAGATGGCTGACCTTACGCGTCGTGGGTGGCTCGAAGGCCTCTCGGCGGCAGGACTTCTGGCAGCGACGGGCGCTGCACAATCCGCGATGGGACCGAACGACAAGTTCGATCTCGTGATCAAGGGTGGCGAGGTCCTCGATCCGAGCCAATCGCTGCGCGCCAAGCGGGACGTCGGCATTCGGTTCGGCCTCATCGCCGCGCTGGACTCCGAGATCCCGGCAACCCGCGCTCAGCGTGTCCTCGACGCCGCGGGCAAGCTCGTCCTGCCCGGCCTCGTCGATCTGCATGCCCATACCTACCCCTACGGGTCGGCCATCGGCATTCCGGCTGACGAGACCGTGCCGTTCTCCGGGGTGACCACCGTGGTTTCGGCCGGGGATGCGGGAGCCAATAACCTCGCGGCATTGCGACGGCACATCGCCGCCCAGACCCGCACGCGCATGTTCGCCTTCGTGCATATCGCGAATAACGGCCTGTCGGCCTTCCCCGTTGCGGAACTCTACAACATCGACAACGCCCAGGTAGAGGCCTGCGCACTTGCGCTTGCGGAGAACCCGGACTTCGCCATCGGCGTGAAGGTGCGCATGTCCGAGAACGTGATCTTCAAGCACGGCGTCGAACCACTGAAACGGGCGATCCAGGCCTGCGAGATGTCCGGCCGGCCGGCCAAGATCATGGCCCATATCGGCGGCGTCGAGACGGCCGATCTGATGAGTCGGATCCTCGATCTGTTACGGCCTGGCGACATCCTCACCCATTGCTACTCCGGCGCGCCCAATAGTGGCGGCCAGTTCACGAACATCGTTCAGGACGGCAAGCTGCTGCCCGCCGCCCTCGAGGCCAAGCGGCGGGGCGTCGTGTTCGACATCGGCCACGGCGGCGGCTCCTTCGACTTCACGGTCGCGGAAGCGGCGATATCCCAGGGCGCTCCGCCAGACACGATCTCCTCCGACCTGCACGTGTTCTCGGGCAACACGCCGGGCATGCCGTTCCTGCCCTGGGTGATGAGCAAGTTCCTGCCCCTCGGCTTCAGCCTGGAGCAGGTCGTGGCGATGACGACGTCCGTCCCTGCCGGGGTGATCGACCGCGGCGCCAAGCTCGGCACGCTTCAGGTCGGCGCACCAGGGGACGTGTCGGTCATGGAGCTCGTGGAAGGGCCGGTCAACTTCGTTGACACCCGCAACAACACTCGCAGCGGCACCGCCTATCTGAAACCGGTTCAGACCGTGAATACGGGCGTCGTCTTCGGCCGGCCGTTCCAGTCGCCCTTCGCGGTACGGTAGGACGGCCATGAAGGCTGACTTGAAAGACTCTGCACCGGGGGGCAGCTTCCAGAACTCGGTCCATTCCAGGCCCGCATCGGAGACGCTCACAAAGACGACCGAGTATCGCTGACGGCTGAAATGCCGAAAGCGCCATTGCTGGGCCGGGTGCCGAGGTCCTGTCGTGGCTCATGGTGGCCCGCCGCCCTGCCGAAGCAGGCTGGGTCGCGGCTGTCCGCCCGTGCACCGCGAGCGTCCGGCACGGGCTTCCACCTGCCGACCACGTGCCTCCGGCGCATCGCAGGCTCGAACTGGTTGGCCGTGCCCAACGCCCTGCCGGCAGCGACTTCGGAACCGGCAGGCGGCGCGTCGCCGGTCGACGGAGCTGGAGGCGCGCTGGCTGCCGCGATGACGGACGTTGCCAAACCGGACCGGCGACGGGACACCGCCGGGGCAAGCCGCGCCCATCGCCGGTCGCGACACCTGCGGACAAACGGCAGCGGACCCGGAGCGCGGGAGCGGGAGCCGACGTCTTGGCGGCTGCACGCGCGCCGGAGCACCGAGGCTTTCGCCCCCTTCTTATGGAGGATGCCTATCAATAAGGATCGATCGCCGATGTCGTCGAAATACTATTTGTTTATTATCGACAGATGCAGGCTTTTCGGTCTGCATAGAGGGACCAAACAATAAAAGATTGGGAACTCGATCGATGGCAGGATGCGATTGCGCTGAAGATCGCCGCCACTCATTTTCCGGAGCGAGGCTCGAGGAAGTCAGGGCGCATGGAGGAACACGCGCCATCCTCACTCGCCGCGCCGTCAGTGCGACCAGAAGCGTCAACTTCATCGATCTGACAGTCGTGCCAACTGGCAGCGACATTGGCGTCCACACTCACACTGACGACAACGAGGAGATCTACGTCGTCGTCTCTGGTACGGCGACGATGCTGATCGACGGCCGGCTCATCGCCGTGACGGCTGGGGACGTCATCGTGAATCGCCCCGGCGGAACGCACGGCCTCTGGAACACGGGCCCCGAGGAGGTTCGCCTCGTCGTGATCGAGGTCCCGCTGGGAGCGTCGAGCCGGGCTGGGCCGTAGCATGCATGCCGCACCGGCCCGGCCGGAACACGCCCGAGGGCTGTCCCGCCGGCCGCTGGTTTCGCGCTCCCTGTCCGGCACGGAGATGCTGCCCAGGCCGCCGGGCCGGGCTCGACCGGACGCGCGGACGCCGCAGGCCGATCCCTTCTCGGAAGGAAGCTCGAACGATGGTCATTCATTTCCGCGACCCTGGACTGGAGGCACCGCGCTCGCACACCGCCGTGGCGGAGCGCCGGACGGCGTACGAAGTCGTGTTCCAGGAGGGGGCGAGCGAGCGAGCGGTCCAGTCGCTGCGGCCCTGGATCGCCGGGCAGGATCATCTGGTCGTCACGACGCGGACCGTCCAGGCCCTGCACGGCGCCGCCGTGGCCGGCCTGGACCCCACGGGCCGACGGGTCCTCGTGCTCGATTGCACAGAGGCCCGTAAGACCCTGCAGCAGGTGGAGCGCGTCTGCCGTCGCGCGCACGAACTCGGCCTGAGCCGCGGGGGCGTCCTTCTGGCGGTCGGAGGTGGCGTGTGCAGCGACATCGCCACGGTCGCCGCCGCCTGGCTGCGGCGCGGCATCCGGCACGTCCGGGTGCCGACCACGCTCGTGGGGCAGGTCGATGCCGGGCTCGGCTACAAGGGCGCGGTCAACTTCGATGGGCACAAGAGCTATCTCGGCTGCTTCCATGCCCCCGCCCACGTGCTGATCGCCCCGGACTTCCTGCGCACGCTCCCGGCCCGGCATCAGCGCGAGGGCTTCGCCGAGATCGTCAAGATCGCCATCGTGTGCGACCCCGACCTCCTGGATCTGGTGGACCAGCACGGCGAGGAACTGGTCCGGACGAGCTTCGCCGCTCCGCGGGCGACGGGCCGTGCGATCGTGTGGCAGTCGGCCCTGCTCATGCTGCGGGAACTCGAGCGGAACCCCTACGAGGACCAGGGCTACGAACGCCTCGTCGATTTCGGGCACACCTTCAGCCCGCTCCTCGAGGCCGCCTCCGCCCATCGCCTGTCGCATGGCGAGGCCGTGGCGATCGACATGGCGCTGACCATGGCGCTCTCGGCGGAGCTCGGCCTGGTCGCGCCGGCGTCCCGGGACAGGATCCTCTCCCTCCTGAGGCGGCTCGGCCTCCCGACCGACTCGCCGCTGCTCACCCCCGAGCTCTGCCGGCACGCGCTGGAGCAGGCCGCGCTCCATCGCGGGGGACGGCCCAACCTGGTCCTGCCGACCGATCTCGGCCCGTCCCGCTTCCTGCACGCGGCCGACGCCATCGATCCGGGCCTGATCGCCCGGGCCTTGCGGGCTCTGGGGCCTTCTCCCGGGATCGCGTATCCGGACGTCGCGAGCCTGGCCCGCCCCGGGCGTCGGGCCGCCGGCAGCCTCAACCTGGCCGGATCCTGAGCCATGGGAGCGACCGGCGCCCAGGCCCTGGTCTTCGACATCGGCGGCACCACGATCCGTGCAGGGCTCTATGATCTCGGCGCAGCCCGGCTCCTGCGCACGGAGCGGGCGCCGACACCGTCCGTCTCCGCCTGCCCCGCCGAATCCGGACCGCGACTGCGCGACCGCCTCTACGATCTCATGGAGCGGCTCGCCGCGCGCCTCGGGGCCGACGCCCCCCGCCGCATCGTCGTCGGCTTCCCCGGTCCGGTCGATGCGGCCGGGACCGCCCTGCGCGCGCCGACCGTCTGGGGCGCGGAGCGGGAGCCCGAGCCCGTGGCGGGGCGCGTGAAGGCGATATGGCCGGGGGCGCGGATCCGCGTGGTCAACGACCTGAGCGCGGCCGGGTACGGCTTCCTCCGCCACGCGCACGACGACGCCTGCATCGTGACGGTCAGTTCCGGGATCGGCCACAAGGTCTTTCTCGATGGGAATCCCGCAATCGGCCCGTCAGGCCGCGGCGGGGAGATCGGTCACCTGCGGGTCGATTTCTCCGAGGAGGCTCCGCTCTGCGAGTGCGGCGCGCGAGGTCACCTCGGCGCCCTGGCCTGTGGGCGGGCCGTGCCCGAGCAGGCCGCGCGCCTCGCACGCCGCGATCCGGGCGCCTTCGCGCGCTCGTCCCTGGCGGCCCCGGTCGCCGGACAGGCGAGGCGGGTCGACGCCCCTCTCGTGGCGCGAGCCTTCAAGGCCGGCGATCCCTGGGCGATGGCGCTGGTCGGGGTGCTCGCCGCGCCGCTTGGGCAGGCGCTCGCCGGCATCCACGCCGCCGTGGGTGTCGAGCGCTTCGTGATCATGGGCGGCTTCGCGCAGGCCCTGGGGCCCGCCTACCTCGCGCTGGTCGGGAAGGCCGCCGCGGCGAGCGCCTGGGACCTCGGCCAGGTGTGGGGACGGATGCTGGAACTCGGGGAGATGGGCGACGATGCCGGGCTGATCGGTGCCGGCCGCCTCGCCGCGCGCGAATGGGGCGGAGCCGCGTGACCGGTCACCTCACCGTGCTCGGCGGCGGCACGCCCTACACGGCGGCCCTCGCCGACGCCATCGCCGACCGGGAACCGGCCGTGCCGCCCGGACCCCTCGTGCTCGCCGGTCGGGACCCGGACGCTCTCGACGCCGTCGGACGCTACGTGCACCATCGGCTCGCGCCCCTGGGCTGGACCATCACCTGGACGACGCAGGCCCGGTCGGCCCTGCGCGGCGCCGGGATCGTCATCCACCAGATTCGCTACGGCGGGATCGCGGGCCGGCAGCGGGACGAGGATCTGGCGCTCGCCTGCGGTCTCGTGGCGGACGAGACCCTCGGACCCGGTGCGCTCCAGGCCGCCCTGCGTCTGCGCGCGCCCCTGGCCGAGACCTGCCGCGCCCTGGTGGAGGAGTGCCCGACGGCGGTGGTGCTCAATCTGACCAATCCGCTGAGCCTGACGACCGCCCGCATGATCCAGGCCGGCGTCTCGCGCTGCATGGGCCTGTGCGAGCTGCCGCGGGTGACCCTGGAGGCGGCGGCGGCCGTGCTCGGAGAGGATCCGGGGCGGGCGCACTGGGCCTATGCGGGCCTGAACCACCGCGGGTTCATCGTGCGGCTGGAATGGGACGGCGTCGATCGCATCCCGGACCTCGTGAACAGGCTCGGCGCCGGCACCTTGAACGGAATTCGGGCCGACGAGATCGCCGCCCTTCGGGGGGTTCCCACCAAGTACTTCCGCCTCATGCGGTCCGAGGCGCCGGCTCACGGACCGGGGCGCGCCTCGTTCCTGGCGGCGCTCCGCGCGCGGATCCTGGAGGAGCTGCGCGCCGACCCCGCCCGGTCTCCGCCGGGCCTGCAGGCGCGCGACACCGCCTGGTACCCCCGGGCCGTCGTCCCGGTGATCGAGGCGCTCCGCTCGCGGCGGCCGCTCCCTCGCGAAATCAACGTCCTCGCCCCCTCGGGCGTCGTCGAGGAGGGGCGGGCCTGCATCGACGCGGCGGGGGCGGGCCCGCTGCTCGCGGCCCGGGCTCCGGCCCCGGTCGAGGCCTGGCTCACCGCGTTCCGCGACCATGAACGCCGCCTGCTCGAGGCCTTGGAGCGGCCGAGCCTGCCGTCGATCCGCCGGGCGCTGGAGGCCGACCCGATGATCCCGGCCGCCAAGGCCGAGGCGTGCGCACACCTCGTCTGGGCGTGCCGTCAGGACGAGGCGTCGGCCGGGGCCGCGTAGGGGACAGGCCGCTCAATGTCGGGCCGCGGCCGCCCATCCTGGAGGGCCGCAACCTCCGCGTCGAGGAGATCCGGAGGAAGGGCCGCCCACGGAGCCGCCCTTGCTGCGGCGGCGCCACGGGCGTTCGGCGAACGACGCTCAGGCCGCATCGGCCATCCGCCCGCGCGGGGACGCGTGGATCCGCTCGAAGAGCGCCTCGATGCGGCGCGCCATGATGCGCGACGTGTAGCCGGCCAGGTAGCGCGAGCGGGCGTTCCGCCCGAATCGCGCGGCCTCGTCGGGCCGCTGAAGAAGGCGCAGCAGCGCGTCGGCGAGCAGGCCCGCCTCGCCTCGGGGAAGCACGATCCCGGTCTCGCCGTCGAGGACGAGTTCGTGGATGCCGCCGATCCGGGTCGTCACGGCCGGCTTGCCCATCGACATGCCCTCGAGGAGCGCGATGGGGGAGGAATCGAGGCGGGTCGGGTGGGCGTGGATGTCGATGAGCGGCCAGACGTCGCCGATGGGACCCGGATAGGGGACGAGGCGGACACGGTCGCCCATCCCGGCTGCCGCGATCGTCCGCGCGAGCCGGTCCCGGTAATCCAGGCCCTCCTGGTTGTAGGACGGGTAGCCGCACAGCAGGAGGAATGCGTCGGGCACCTCGGCCATGACCCGGCTCGCCGCTTCCAGCAGGAGCTCCTGGCCCTTGTAGGGTTGGATGCGGGCGATCTGCCCGATCACCGTCGCGCCGGCCGGAATGCCGAGCTCGGCCGCGACCTCCTGCGCGGGACGGGTCGCGCGCGGAGGCTCGATCCCGTTGGGAATGCAGTGGCCCGGCGGCGCGAACAGCATCCACCGGCGCATCGCGTCCAGGCAGGTCTGGGAATCGCAGACGACCGCGTCGACCAGCCCGTACACGCCCCGGAACAGGTGCCAGGCCGGCGAGCGCGAGCCGGCATGATTGATCTGCGGGAAGTAGTTCGTCGACACGACGGCTCTCTTGCCGGCGAGCCGGGCGGCCAGCGCCGCCACCACGGTGCCGGTATCGCCCCGGCCGTCCACCACGTCGATGTCCCGCTCGCGCAGGAGGCGCGCGGTCCGCCGCACGAACCGGGCGAAGGCCTGCATCTTGCCGAGCTGACGGTCGGCCGCCGAGGCGCCCCGCAGGCTCTCGTAGCCGTAGGGCAGGCCGAGGTCGATCAGGGGCACGTCGAGCGCCGCGAACCGATGCCGGATCGGCCCCCACAGATCGTCCATCTCCGGGGAGGCGCCGCAGCCGCTGATCACCACGTGATCGAACCGTTCGGCGTCTCGGGCCGCCAGGTAGGCCAGCAGACGGTTCTCGTCGCCCCCGATGTGCAGGAACGGGACGATGGTCGCGACTTTCAACCGGCGCGGCATGGGCGCTGCTCCGTTCGGGCGGGATGCGGGCAGCTTTCCTCCCGTGCCCCCCGCCCGCAATCACTCCGAATGGTGCCGCACCGGCTGAACGGCTGAGCCTGTCTCCCCCATTCGAGCATCCCCGATCGACGATCCGTGCGGGATCGCCCTCCGCCCTCGGGACGACACGGCCGCCGGGGCGACGCCGAAAGGACGCCGGACGCGGTCGCCGGCGCCGGCCTATGATGGCGCACGACCACAGATCCGCGGCCGGTCCGACAGCGAGCGCGGAGGAGCCCAGGGAGGAGCCCATGTCGAGGGAAGCGGCGGGCCTCATCATGGCAGGCGGAGCGGGCGAGCGCATGCGGCGCTCGGGCAGCGCCGTGCCGAAGCCCCTGGTGACCGTGGCCGGCAAGCCGCTGCTCGAGTGGAACCTGCTCGCGCTCCTCCAGGCGGGCCTGCGCGACATCCACGTCTCGGTCTCGGCGGCGGACGGGCCGGTGCGGGACTTCGCGCGCGCGCACTGCGCGGACCTCGCGCGGCGTCACGGTGCGGACCTCGCGGTCATCCAGGAGACGCAGCCCCTCGGATCCATCGGTGCGGCGGCCGGCCTGGCGGATCGCGGCGACGTGGTCGCGGTCAATGCCGACAACCTGACCAGCCTCGACCTGGGCGCCATCCTGGCCGCCCATCGGGCGGACGGCGCCGCGCTCACCCTGGCGGTCCACGACGAGCCGTTCCCGATCCCCTACGGACAGGTCACCACGGAGCACGGCCGCGTCGTCGCCTACCGGGAAAAGCCAAGCCTTGCCGTGCGCGTGTGCAGCGCCGTGTCGGTGCTGGGCACCCAGGCCGTGCAGGCCATCGCGCCCGGCGAGGCGATCGGGCTGCCCGCCCTCGCGAACCGCCTCCTGCAGGCCGGTGCGGCGGTGCACGCCTTCCACCACGCGGCGCCCTGGATCGACGTCAACGATCTCGCCGCCCGGGAGCGGGCCGAGGCGGTGGTGAGCCGCTTCGCCGACCGGTTCGCGGCCTAGGGATGCCCGAGCCGTTCACCCTGCCCGTGCCGGGCGACGTGCCGTCCCCCCCATCCGCCATCCCCGCGCCGCGCCGCCCGGGGCTGGATGGCCGCGTCGTGGCCGTGACGGGCGGCGGCGGCTTCATCGGCGCCCGGCTGCTCCGCGCCCTGCAC
>JAEWKL010000642.1 GCA_023386115.1 Pseudomonadota bacterium | reverse complement strand
TCCCGAGGCCGCGACCGCCTCTTCCGCCGCCGCGCCGGCGACCAGCCGCGCGATGCCGGCGCGGTCCGGTGCAAGGCCGTGGACGGATTCGGCGAGCGCCAGGAGCAGGTCGGTGCGCTCCTCCGCCGGGGTGCCCTGCCCCACCACGTGCAGCCCGTGCGGGATCAGGGTGTGCTCGAGCTCGACGAGCCGCACCGACAGCCCGGCGATCTGGCGTTCCGCGTCCTCGCCCCATTCCTTGCCCTCGGCGAGGTCGAGCCCGAGGGCCTGGCCGTGGATGAGGATGGCGAGCTTGTCCCGCTCGGCCGCGTCCTCCGGCGGCAGCGCGCGACGGCGCTCCAGCGACGCCTTGAGGTCGATGAGGCCGCGATAGAGCCCGGCCTGGGCGAGGCTCGGGGTCAGGTAGCTGACGAGCGTCGCGGCGGCGCGGCGCTTGGCGAGCGTGCCCTCCGACGGGTTGTTGGCGGCATAGAGGTAGATGTTCGGCAGCGCGCCGATCAGCCGCTCGGGCCAGCAGGCGGAAGACAGCCCGGTCTGCTTGCCGGGCATGAATTCGAGCGCCCCGTGGGTGCCGAAATGCAGGACGGCGTCGGCGCCGAAATCCTCGCGCAGGTAGCGGTAGAAGGCCGAGAAGGCGTGGGTCGGCGCGAAGCCCTGCTCGAACAGCAGGCGCATCGGGTCGCCCTCGTAGCCGAAGGCCGGCTGCACCCCGACGAACACGTTGTCGAAGTGGGCGCCGAGCACCAGGATCCCGCTGCCGTCGGTCTGGTGGCGGCCGGGGGCCGGGCCCCATTGCGCCTCGATCTCGGCGAGGTGGGCCTCGCGCCGCACGTGCTCGTCCGCCGGGATGCGGTGGGCGACGTTGGCCGGCGTGCCGTAGCGGGCGGCGTTACCCTCCAGCACCCGGGCGCGCAGCGCGTCGACGGTCTCAGGGATCTCGACCGCGTAGCCGTCGTCTTTCAGGCCACGGAGCACGCGGTGGAGCGACTCCCAGACCGACAGGAACGCGGCGGTGCCGGTGGCGCCGGCATTGGGCGGGAAGTTGAACAGGACGACCGCGACCTTGCGCTCGGCGCGGGCCCGGGACCGCAGGGCGACGAGGCGAGCGACACGGTCGGCGAGGCGTGCGGCGCGCTCGGGATGCACGGCCATGTCGCGGGATTCGCCGGCCCCGGCGGCGCGGCCGCCGAACACCATCGGGGCGGTGGCGCCATCCAGCTCGGGAATCGCCACCATCATGGTCGCCTCGACCGGCGACAGGCCGCGGGCGGAGGCCTCCCACTGCTCCAGGCTCTGGAACTCGACCGCCTGGGCGGCGAGATAGGGCACGTCGAGCCGCGCCAGCATCGCGCTGGCGGCCGCCGCGTCGTTGTACGCCGGCCCGCCGACGAGGGAGAAGCCGGTGAGCGAGACCAGGGCGTCGATCGCCGGCCGCCCGTCGCGCAGGAAGAATCCCTCGACCGCCGGGCGGTTGTCGAGCCCGCTGGCAAAGGCCGGCACGACGGTGAGCCCACGCGCCTCGAGGGCCGCGATCACCCCATCGTAATGGGCCGTGTTGCCGGCGAGCACGTAGGAGCGCATCAGCAGGAGGCCGACCCGTCCCGCCTTGCCCGAGGCCGGCAGCCGATCGAGGCGCTCGGTGACGCGGTCCGCCAAGCGCGGGTGGTAGAGGCCGGTCTCCGGATAGGCCAGGGGGTCTGCGGCCGTGACATGCCGGCGCCAGGCGGCGCGCGGGCCGGCGGCGTAGCGGCCGGCGAGGAAGCGCACGAGGTTGACGACGTTCTCGTCCGAGCCGGCGAGCCAGTATTGCAGGGTCAGGAAATAGGCCCGCACGTCCTGGGCCGAGCCCGGGATGAAGCGGAGAATGCGGGGGATCTGGCGGATCAGCGCCATCTGGCGCGCGCCGCCGCCCTGCGCACCGCCGGGGCCCGACTTGCCGCGCAGCCGCTTCAGGAAGTCGAGCGCGCCGCGCTGCGACCCGTCCATGGCGAAGCGGTTCATCCGGGTGGTGCGCACCACCTCGGCCGCCGAGAGGCAGCCCACCATCGCGTCGCAATGCGGGCGGCGCGCCAGGAGCGCCGGCAGCACCGCCCGGACATGCTCGTCCATGAACAGCATCGCCGCGAGCACGATGTCGGCCCGCGCGATGTCGGCCCGGCAGGATTCGAGGGCGCCAGGGTCGGTCTCCCACTCGGCCGCGGCGTGGAAGCCGAGGATGAGGGTGGGAGCTGTCTTCGCCAGCTCCCGGCGCGCCCGCTCCACCGCCCCGGCGAGGTGGTTGTCGAGGGTGACGATGACGACGCGCAGCTCCGGCAGCGCGCCCGGTCCGTCACCGGCTGAAATGCGCTTTGGCATCGTACAGGGTCTCGACGGTGATGAGCGGGAGCGCCCGCTCGCGGGCGAAGCGTTCGGTGTTGTGGCGGGCCTTGCCGCGCACGAAGAACGGGACCTTCTTCAGCTCGCGCTCGGCCTCGATCGACCAGACCACCGGCGCCGCCAGGGTGACCGGCGCCGCCGCGACCACGGTCCCGGCCTCCTCGCGCGGCCGGCCGCCGAGATGCGAGGGGGCGACGCCGTCATGGAATTCCGGATCGTCCCGGAACATCGCCAGCAGGTGTTCTTCCAGCCCCATCATCAGCGGGTGGACGAAGGTGTCGAACAGGACGTTCGCCCCCTCGAAGCCCATCTGCGGCGCGTGGCGGGCCGGCACGTCCTGGACGTGCATCGGCGCCGAGATCACCGCGCAGGGGATGCCGAGCCTCTTCGCGACGTGGCGCTCCATCTGGGTGCCGAGCACCAGTTCCGGCTGCGCCGCACTGATCGCCGCCTCGACCGCGAGGTAATCGTCGGTGACGAGCGCCTCGATGCCGTGGGACGCGGCCTCCGCCCGCACCTCGCGGGCGAATTCACGCGAATAGGTGCCGAGCCCGACGAGGGAGAAGCCGATCTCCTTCGTCGCCACCCGGGCCGCCGCGACGGCGTGGGTCGCGTCGCCGAAGATGAAGACGCGCTTGCCCGTGAGATAGGTCGAATCGACCGAGCGGGAGTACCAGGGCAGGCGCGAGCCCTCGCCGTCGAGGACCGGGGCCGGATCGACCCCGGCGAGGGCCGCCACCGCCTCGACGAAGGCGATCGTGCCCTTCACGCCGATCGGCGGGATCTCGACGAAGGGCTGGTCGTGGGTGCGCTCCAGCCACTGCGCGGCGCTCCGGGCCACCTCCGGATAGAGCACGACGTTGAAGGCGGCATTGCCGAGCCGCCCGAGATCGGCCGGCGTGGCGCCGAGCGGCGCCACCACATTCACGGCGATCCCCAGCTCACCGAGCAGCCCCCGCACCTCGCGCAGGTCGTCGCGGTGGCGGAACCCCAGCGAGGTCGGCCCGAGGATGTTGCAGCGGGCCCGGACCGGCGGCGCGGCGGGAGCGGAGCCGGCCAGCGTGCGCACCAGGCGGTAGAAGGTCTCGGAGGCGCCCCAGTTCTCCTTCTTCTGGTAGGCGGGCAGCTCCAGCGGGATCACCGGGATCGGCAGGCCGAGCGCTCGCGACAGCCCGGCCGGATCGTCCTGGAGCAGCTCGGCGGTGCAGGAGGCGCCGACGATCATCGCCTGCGGGCGGAAGCGGTCATAGGCGGCGGCCACCGCCTGCTTGAAGATCTCGGCGGTATCGGACCCGAGGTCGCGGGCCTGGAAGGTGGTGTAGGTCACCGGCGGGCGGGCGCCGTGCCGCTCGATCATGGTGAAGAGCAGGTCGGCATAGGTGTCGCCCTGCGGCGCATGCAGCACGTAGTGCAGTCCGCTCATCGCAGCGGCGACCCGCATCGCGCCGATATGGGGGGGGCCCTCGTAGGTCCAGAGCGTGAGCTGCATCGCGTCAGCCCTCCAGCCGCGCGCGGCGCGCGAGCGGTCGGGTGAACAGGCCGGCGAGGTCGCCCGCCTGCTCGTAGCCCTGGATCGGGGTGAACAGGAGCTCGATCGACCACTTGGTCGGCAAGCCCTCGGCCTCCAGCGGGTTGGCGAGGCCGAGGCCGCAGACCGTGAGGTCGGGCCGGGCCGTCCGGCAGCGGTCGAGCTGGTCGTCGAGGCTCTGGCCCTCCGTCACCGCCGTGCCGTCGGGGAGGAGCGCCAGATCCTCGGCGAGGTGGCCCCGGTGGAGATACGGCGTGCCGACCTCGATCAGCTCCGCGCCCATCTCCCGCGACAGGAAGCGGGCGAGCGGCACTTCGAGCTGCGAATCGGGGAAGAAGAACACCCGCCGGCCGGACAGGCTGGTCCGATGCGCCTGGAGCGCCCGCGCGGCCCGGGCCCGGCCGGCCTCCGTCACCGCGACGACGCGGGCGGGCGGAATCCCGAAGGCGTGGGCAGCGGCGGCGAGCCACAACGTCGTGCCCTCGGCGCCGAGCGGGAACGGCGCCGGGATGCGGGTGGCGCCGCGATCCTCGAGCGCCCGGGCGGTGTCGGCGAGGAAGGGCTGGGCGAGGAGGTAGCGGGTGTTCGGGCCGACAGGCGCCCTGTCCGCCGCCCGCCGCCCGGGCAGGAAGCGAACCGCACCGAGGCCGAGATCCGCGAAAAGACGTGCGAACTGATCCTCGACCACGTCGGCCAGTACCCCGACGACGAGGAGCGAGTCGTCGGTGCCGCGCGGCAGATCGGGAACCAGGGCGGCGAGGCAGGCATCCTCGCCTTGCGTGAACGTCGTCTCGATCCCGCTCCCGGAATAGCTCAGGACCCGCACCTCCGGGGCGAAGCTCGCGGAGAGACGCGACGCTGCGCGACCGAGATCGAGCTTGATCACCTCGGACGGGCACGACCCGACGAGGAACAGGAGCCTGATGTCGGGCCGGCGCTCCAGCAGGCGGCGCACCACCCGGTCGAGCTCCTCGTGCGCGTCGGCGAGGCCGGCGAGATCGCGCTCCTCGATGATCGCGGTGGCGAAGCGCGGCTCGGCGAAGATCATCACGCCCGCCGCCGACTGGATCAGATGGGCGCAGGTCCGCGAGCCCACGACCAGGAAGAAGGCGTCCTGGATCTTGCGGTGCAGCCAGACGATGCCGGTGAGGCCGCAGAACACCGCCCGCTGGCCGCGCTCGTGGCGGATCTCGGGGCCGCAGGCGACCGGGGATTCGAGAGGAGTGGCGAGCGCGGTCATCGCGCCGCCCCCATGGCGAAAGCGGGCGCCTGCAGCCGGGCGGCGCGCAGCTTGAGCAGGAACTGGCCGGCATTGACGAGGTAGCTGGCGTAAGCCGAGAGCGCCAGCAGCATCAGCCCGGTTGTGCCGAGCGCCCCCGTGGCGAGCGCCACCAGGTAGGCGGTGTGGAGGGCCAGAACCAGCATGCTGACCACGTCCTCCCAGAAGAAGGCCGGGGCGAAGAGGTAGCGCCCGAACACCGCCTTCTCCCACAGGGAGCCGGTGACCATGATCGCGTAGAGCGCGAGGGTCTTGGCCACCACCGAGGCGTTGGCGAGTTCAACCCCCTCCCCGGTCGCCAGCGTGCGTGAGACCAGGGCGAGGCTCACCAGGAAGATCGCGAACTGGAGCGGAGCGAGCACCCCCTGGACCAGGGTCCAGGGCGAGGCGTCCCGTCGCCGACGCTCGGCCTCGCTGTAGAGAAACGGCCGGTCCGTGGACGTCGCCATCGCGCCTGCCCTCACCTGTCCGACCCGCGTTGGGCCGCGGATGCCGATGAGGGAAGCCTAGGGCCGGCGGCGCCGAAGTGTCAACCTAAGTTGACAGTGAGGAACGATGACAATCCGGCGAGCCTCTCGCGAAAGCGCCTTGCGGCTGAACGCCGAGGCTGTATCCTGGAATGAATCCGGATGACGCCGCCCCACAACGGCGCTCCCGCGGTAGAATACCCGACACAAGGTCGAGAAAACTCGATTTTCCTGAGCATCGGGGAGGTGCCGGTGGGAGATCAAGCACAGTCCGGCACCTTGCCCGGCGACAGGTCCAGTCCCCGTGACCGGGGGTTCCGCGATCGGTCTTCCCTCGACAGACACTGCGGGGGAGTACATCGGCACGTTCGCTGGCGGGACGATCTCGCGCAGGTCGTCGAGGCCGAGATCATTCCTCGGCTGATGCTCGCCCATCGTGGCGAGCGCAAGCCGCGCGCTCTTCCGGCCCGCCTGAGCGGGACCGACGATATCGGTCGCCTCGGCGCCCTGCTGCTGCTGCCGCAGGACCACGACGTGCTGGCGGAGATCCGCGCCCTGATCGAGGAGGGCATGACCCTCGAGGAGGTGCTGACCGGCCTCCTCGGGCCGACGGCCCGGCATATCGGCCGGCTGTGGGAGGAGGATGCCTGCGACTTCGTCCAGGTGACGACCGCGATGGCACGGCTGCGCCGCCTCGTCCACGACCTGGAAATGCTCTGCCTCGACCCGCAGCCGGTCGATCCGGCGAGCCGGCGGGTCCTGCTGGTGCCGGCGCCGGGCGAGACCCACACGTTCGGGCTGACGCTGGCGGCCCATTTCTTCGCCGAGGCCGGCTGGGAAGTGACGACGCGCTTCGACACGCACCTCGCCGACGCGCTGGACCGCCTGCGCGCCGAGTGGTTCGACGTGGTCGGCCTGTCCTTGTCCTGCGACGTCTGCCTCGACCGGCTGGTCGCGGCGGTCCCGGTTGTGCGGCGCGCCTCGCGCAACCGCGACCTGCGGGTGATCGTCGGCGGGCCCGCCTTCCACGGCCGGCCCGACCGAATCCGCCTCGTCAACGCCGACGCGGTTGTCGACGACGCACGCGATGCGCCCGGAATCGTACAAAGCTTGCTTGATCTGCGGATTAGAGCCTGCTGAAAGACCTGTTCGATGCGGTCGGTGTGTTGGTGACCCTTGAACAGACCCCTGAGCCCTGCTGCGAAGGAATCGTTCGCGGTGCTGCGAGACGCCGTCTCCCGCCTCGATCCCCGGATGACGGGCAGCCTCGTCGCTGCCGCCAGCGACGTGTCGCTCGTCGTCGACGGCGAGGGGGTGATCCGCGACGCCGCCTTCGCGGCCGACGGCCTGTCCGAGGAGGCGGGCGAACGATGGCTCGGCCGGCGCTGGATCGACACCGTCACGGTCGAGAGCCGGCCGAAGGTGCTGAGCCTGATCGAGGATGCGGCGCCCGGTGCCGTCAGCCGCTGGCGTCAGGTCAACCATCCCTCCGCGCAGGGCGGCGCCGACGTGCCGATCCGCTACGCGGCGCTCCGCGTGCCCGACGACGACCGCATCATCGTCATCGGCCGCGATCTCAGGGCGCTCTCGGCCCTGCAGCAGCGCCTGACCGAGTCGCAGCAGGCGCTGGAGCGCGACTATGCCCGCCTGCGCAGCGCCGAGACCCGCTACCGGGTGCTGTTCCAGCTCGCCGGCGAGCCGATCCTGATCGTCGATGCGGGCACGCGCCGCGTCACCGAGATCAACCCGGCCGCCGCCCGGCTCCTCGGCCGGGCGGTCAAGCGCATCGTCGGTCGCGACCTCATCGACCTCTTCGAGCCCGAGGGCGCCCGCGCCGTCCAGTCGCTGCTCGTGGGCCTGCGCCTCACCGGCCAAGGGGAAGACCTGACGGCCCGGCTCGCCCAGAGGCGCGGCGAGGCGCGGGTCTCCGCCACGCTGTTCCGCGAGGAGGCCGGGATGAACATCCTGGTCCGCCTTTCCGCCCTTCACCCGGCCCCGCATCCGGCAGCGCCGCGCTCGGGCGCGCTCGAGGTGATCGAGGCGATGCCCGAGGGCTTCGTCGTCACTGACCGCGACCGGCGCATCATCGGCGCCAACGCCGCTTTCCTCGACCTTGCCCAACTCGCCACCGAGCACCAGGCCAAGGGCGAATCGCTGGAGCGCTGGCTCGGACGCGAGGGCACCGAGATCGCCGCCCTGTTCACGACCCTGACCGAGCACGGCTCGGTGCGCCACTTCGCCACCGTGGTGCGGGGCGAGTTCGGTGCCGTCGACGAGGTCGAGGTCGCGGCGGTCTCGGTGCCGGGGGGCGACCGCCCCTGCTTCGGCTTCACCCTGCGCACCCTGCCCCGCCGCGTCGCTGCGGTGGCCCCGGGCGGGCGCGATCTGCCGCGCTCGGTCGAGCACATGACCGAGCTCGTCGGCCGCGTCTCGATGAAGGCGCTGGTGCGCGAGACGACCGACCTGATCGAGCGCCTGTGCATCGAGGCGGCCCTGCGCATCACCCATGACAACCGCGCCTCGGCGGCCGAGATGCTGGGCCTCAGCCGGCAGGGCTTCTACGCCAAGATGCGCCGCTACGGCCTCGGCGACCTCGACGGAACGGAAGAGGCGGACGAAGGCGCCGATTGACGTCGCTCCGTGGAGCGGCACCGCTCCGGAATGCTGCGCCGCATGCGAGAGAGGAGGACCGGTTTGCTGCACCGCGAGCCGGACGACGTCGCGGAGACTTGCCGGATATCCCGCGCCGGGTGTCCCATGCCGGATATCTGACGGGCCCGCACGTCCTCGCGATGGAATCGGGCAGAGTGTAAAGCTCGCTTGACACATCCTCGTGGTCGTCCCACCCTCGCGGCATGACGACCAAGCCCCTGACCAAGCCCCTGATCGCGCCCCCGGCGGTTCCGGCGCCCCGGGCGCTGCTGGAACTGCTCAAGCCGATCACGTGGTTCGCCCCGATGTGGGCCTTCGCCTGCGGGGCGGTCTCGTCCGGCGTCGCGGTCCAGGGACGCTGGCCCCTGGTGATCGCCGGCATCCTGCTCGCCGGACCGCTGGTCTGCGCCACCAGCCAGGCGGCGAACGACTGGTTCGACCGGCACGTCGACGCCATCAACGAGCCTCAGCGGCCGATCCCCTCGGGCCGCATTCCCGGCCGCTGGGGCCTCTCCATCGCCCTCGCCTGGACGGTTCTGTCGCTGGCCGTCGCCGCTCTGCTCGGGCCCGTCGTGCTGGGCGCCGCCCTGTTCGGGCTCGCCCTCGCCTGGCTCTACAGCGCGCCGCCGGTGCGGCTGAAGCGCGACGGCTGGTGGGGCAACGCCGCCTGCGGCCTCTGCTACGAAGGCCTGCCCTGGTTCACCGGCGCCGCCGTGATGGCGGACGCCCTGCCGGACGGGCGGATCATCGGGCTCGCCGTCCTCTACAGCCTCGGCGCCCACGGCATCATGACCCTCAACGACTTCAAGTCGATGGAGGGGGACCGGCGCACCGGCATCCGCTCGCTCCCGGTCCAGCTCGGCGCGAGCGCCGCCGCCCGCCTCGCCTGCCTCGTCATGGCCTTGCCGCAGGGCGTGGTGGTCGCCCTGCTCCTCGCCTGGGGGGCGCCTTGGCATGCCGGCCTCGTCGCCGCTCTGCTCGCCGGCCAGGGCCTGCTGATGCGCCGCTTCCTCTCCGATCCGCACCGATGGGCCGCCTGGTACAACGGCACCGGCACCCTCCTCTACGTGCTCGGCATGCTCGCCGCGGCGTTCGCCGTGAGAGGCGGCGTCGGCGGAGGCCTCGCATGAACCGCCCAGCCTCCTTCGGCTGGGGCACGATCATGCGCCTCGGCCTCGTCCAGACGGCGCTCGGCGCCATCGTGGTGCTGATCACCTCGACCCTCAACCGCGTGATGGTGGTGGAGCTGGCGCTGCCCGCCGCCCTGCCCGGCGGGCTGGTGGCGCTCCACTACGCCGTGCAGGTCCTGCGCCCGCGCTGGGGCTACGGC
>JAEWKL010000145.1 GCA_023386115.1 Pseudomonadota bacterium | reverse complement strand
GAGCCTGGTGATCCCCGCTGGCCGCCGCCTGACCCCGCCCGACCTGGCGCTCGCCGCCGCCACCGGCCACGACCGGATCGCGGTCCGCCGCCGCCTGCGGGTCGCGGTGTTCTCGCCCGGCGCCGAGCTGGCCGAGCCGGGCGCTCCCTTGCGGCCGGGGGCGATCCACGATTCGAACCGCGTGCTCCTCGTCGCGCTGCTGCGCCGCCTCGGGACCGAGGTGAGCGATCTCGGCATCCTGCGCGACGATCCCGCCATCCTGCCCGAGCGCCTGCGGGCGGCGGCCCGCGGCCACGACCTCATCCTCACCTCGGGCGGCGTCTCGACGGGCGAGGAGGACCACGTCAAGGCGGCGGTGGAGGCCGTGGGCCGGCTGGTGTTCTGGCGCCTCGCGATCAAGCCCGGGCGGCCGGTCGCCATGGGGCTGATCGGCGACACCGCCTTCGTGGGGCTGCCAGGCAACCCGGTCGCAGTCTACGTCACGCTCCTGTTCGTCGTCCGCCCGCTGCTCGCCCGTCTCGGCGGCGCCCGGCTCGACGCCCCGCCGAGCGCGCCCGCCCGCGCCGCCTTCCGCTACGCCAAGAAGGCCGGGCGGCGGGAATATGTCCGCGTCTCGCTGCGGCCGGGCACGGACGGCGTGGTGGAGGCGGTGAAGTTCCCCCGCGACGGCGCCGGCGTGCTCTCCTCGCTCACCGGCAGCGACGGCCTCGCCGAGCTGCCCGAGGCGATGACCGGGGTCGAGGAGGGGGACCGGATCGAGGTTTTTCGCCATCCGCTGCTGTGGTGAGGCGCATTGGCCAGCGAGTCAGGAATCGGCCTGGGACGGCGCCACGGGCGGGGCCGCGGGTCCGCCGGCGAAAGGGATGCTCATGATCGGCTACGTGACCCTCGGTACGAACGACCTGGAGCGGGCGGCGCGGTTCTACGACGCCCTGGCCCGGGAGATGGGCGCCGGCCGCATGATGGAGAGCGACCGCTTCATCGCCTGGGGTACGCCCGGTGGCGGCGCCGGAATCGGCCTGACCATCCCCTATGACGGCAACCCGGCCAGCATCGGCAACGGCGTCATGGTGGCGCTCGCCGCCAGGGACCGCGAGCAGGTCGACTGCCTGCATCGCCTGGCGCTCGATCTCGGTGGCCGCGACGAGGGGCAGCCGGGCCCGCGCGGAGGCTTCTACGCGGCTTACTTCCGCGATCCCGACGGCAACAAGCTCAACGCCTTCGTCATGGCGGCGGATGGCGCGTGAGGCCGCGGCCGGACGGGGAGGCAGGTCTCCGGCCCCGGTGGAAGCTGGACGGTGTCCCTCCGCGTCCTTAGGCTGCCGCCGTCAAGGTCATGTCGGACGGGGAGTGGGATTCATGGGCGCCGGTTCGAAGACGTCGCGGTGGGTGACGGGTGCAATGCTGGCGCTCGCGGCGACGCAGGCCCTCGCGGCCGATGAGCCCTCGCGCCTCGACCAGGTCATCGCGCGCAAGGTCCTGACCATCTGCACGACCGGCGACTACCGGCCGTTCTCGTACCGCCCCGACGGCGCCAACGACTTCGTCGGCATCGACATCGATCTCGGCCGCTCGCTGGCCCAGTCGCTCGATGCCGAGGCAGTCTTCATCCAGACCAAGTGGTCGAACCTGCTCGCCGATTTCAAGGCGAAATGCGACGTCGCGATGAGCGGCATCTCGGTGACGCTGCCGCGCCAGCGCGAGGCCTTCTTCAGCGCGATGTACCTCGTCAACGGCAAGGCGCCGATCGTGCGCTGCGACGACGTCTCCAAGTACCAGACGACGGAGGCGATCAACCAGCCCGCGACCCGCGTCGTCGTCAATCCGGGTGGCACCAACGAGAAATTCGCCCGAGCCAACCTCGCCAAGGCGCAGATCCGGCTCTTCCCGGACAACCGCGTCATCTGGCGGGAGATCGCTGAAGGGCGCGCCGACGTGATGGTCGCCGAGTCGGTCGAGGTGAAGCTCCAGGAGACGTTGCATCCCGGCCTCTGCGCCGTGAATCCCGACAAGCCGCTCCAATACGGCGAGATGGGCTTCCTGCTGCCGCGCGGCGACACGGTGTTCAAGGCCTATGTCGACCAGTGGCTGCACCTGACGAAGGCGTCGGGCGAATTCGACCGGATCTTCAGCGCCAACATGAAGTGACGGGCCGCGGAGAGATGGGAACCGCGACCGGTCCAGGCATTCCCTCTCGCGCGAGGGGCGCGCAGTCGTCCGACCGGTGATCGACGCGGGAGCGCTGCCTGATCGGTTTGCGGTCGGGCAGCGCTCCTGGGGCCATGGTCCACGTCAGGCGGCGCGGATCGTGGCGAGGAAGCGGGCGACCTCTGCACCGAGCAGCTCGGATTGCCGCGACAGCCCGGAGGCGGCCGACAGCACCTGGCCGGCCGCCGCCCCCGTCTCCTCCGACGCCTGCGCCACTCCGGCGATGTTGCCCGTCACCTCGCTGGTGCCGGCGGAGGCCTGGGCGACGTTGCGGACGATCTCCTGCGTCGCCGCGCCCTGCTGCTCCACCGCCGCGGCGATCGAGGTCGCGACGCTGTCGATCTCGCGGATCCGTCCGGTGATGCCGCCGATCGCCGCCGCGGCCTGGGCGGTGACGCCCTGGACCTCGCCGATCTGGCGGCTGATCTCCTCGGTCGCCCGGGCGGTCTGGGCGGCGAGCGCCTTGACCTCGCGCCCCACCACGGCCACGCCGCGCCCCGCCGCACCGGCGCGGGCCGCCTCGATCGTGGCGTTCAGAGCCAGGAGGTTGGTCTCGCTGGCGATGGTGGAGATCAGGCCCACCATGTCGCCGATCCGGCCCGAGGTGGCCTGCAGCGCCTGGACGAGGTGCGCGGTCTGGTCGGCCTCGCTCACCGCCGACCGGGCCAGCTGCGCCGAGCCGGATACCTGCCGGCCGATCTCGGCCACCGACGAGCCCAGCTCCTCGGAGGCGGCCGCGACGGTGCTGACGTTCGCCGCCGCCTCTTCCGCGGCGGCGGCCACGGTGGTGGATTGGGATGCCGTCTCGGTCGCGATGGTGGTCATCTGCCGGGCAGTGGCCTGGAGTTCGTTGGCCGAGGACGACACCATTCGGACGATGCCGCCGATCGCACGCTCGAATCCGTCGGCCAGCTCGACCATCGTGCGCTTGCGCGCGGCGGCCGCCGCTTCGTCGGCGCGCCGTTTGACCTCGGCCTCCTCGGCAGCCTTGCGGGCGACCATGGCCCTGATGCCCTCAACCGCCTGGCCCACCGCGCCGATCTCGTCGCGGCGGGCGGCTTCCCCGATCGCCGCGTCGACCTCGCCGCGGGCCATGCGCTGGAGCACGCGGACCAGGCTGCCGAGCGGACGGGTGATCTGGAAGACGACCGTGTAGACGCCATAGGCGATGCTGAGCACCGCGAGGCCGAAAGCGGCCAGCAGCGCCAGGCGTGACCGTCCCGCAGCGGCCTCGGAGCGATGAAACTCCGCCTCCGCCTCGCGGACCTGCACCGTGGCCAGCTTGCCGAGCGTCGCGGTGGCGCCCTGCATGCCCTTCAGCAGATCCGCATGCGTCGTCTCGAATTCCGGCGCACCGCCGGCAGCGAGGCGCCTGAGGATCTCGGCCACGACAGCGGCGTTCCGATCGACCTGCTCCTGCAACTCCCTGGTGAGGGTCGCCTCTTCCGGAGTCAGATAGGTCGCCAGATACGCCGACCATTGCGTGTTCAGGCTCGAGAGGTTGCGTTCGATCCGGGCCTTGGCGGGCTCCGGCTCGATCTGCTTGGTGCGCAGCAAGCGCGAGACGTTGATCAGGTCGTCGTGAGCATCGCGGATGATGCTGAATTGCCGAAGGCAGACGACACGGTCCTCGAATACGGTCTTGAGGCTCTGATGGTTCCAATGAAGCGCGAGATTGCCCAGCGTCGCGGTCGCCAGCAACAGCAGTCCGACCGCAGCCAGCAGAGCGACGAGCCTCAGTTTGATCGTCATCGTCATTCGGTCGTCTCTCGGGCGACGAGCTTCGGGTCTGCGACGATCCGAGCCCGGATCGCGACTCGCACGCAAGATCGCGCAAATTTCATTCGAAATAGTGAATGTTTCAATCGTAAAAGCCAGTATCTGACGTAAGGGAGAAACGATCCAAACAACATCGAACATGAAATCACGAGAAGCAACAATACTTCTTATGGATAATAAAAAGGGAAAAAATTTTCAATCTTGAAGAGAATTCTCTGGGCGAGAATCCGTCTGCGGCGGTATCGCAGACACGAGGACGGCATTCACGCTCCACGTCAGCGACTCTCCTCGACCGATGGGACACGGCATCAGGTTGCGGGGGGGGGCGGCCATTCAGCCGGCCCCGGGCCCAATCCCCGATCTCTACTCCGCTCTTCGGCCGATCGCCCGATCCGCATTCACCCGGGCATCCCAGCCGCTGGCTCGGTCCTCGCCCTTCAGATCGAGGAGCCGCGCCCCGCCGACATCGGCATTCCGAAAGTCCGTCCCCGCCACGTTCGCCCCGGTCAGGTTCGCGCCCGACAGGTCCGCGCCCGTCAGCACCGCGTCGGTGAGGTCGGCGCCGCGCAGGTCGGCATAGTCGAGACGGGCGCGACCGAGATCGGCGCCGCGCAGGTTCGCGCCCGACAGGTTGACCGAGACGAACACCGTCCGCATCAGGCCCATCGACTGGTTCCTGAGATCGGCCCCGCCCTTCAGGCCGATGAGGATCGCGCCGCTCAGGTTGGCGCCCCGGAAGTCGCCGATCGGGATCGCGCGTCTGAGGTCGGCGCCGCTCAGATTGGCCTCGCGGGCGGTGATGCCGAACATCCTGGCACCGACGAGCTTGGCACCGGACAGGTCGGCCTTGAGGAACCAGGATTGCTCGAGGTTGGCGCCGCTGAGGTCGGTGCCGCGCAAGGACGCCCGGTTCAGGCGCGCGGTGCGCAGGTTCGCGCCGCGCAGGTCGAGACCGGAGAGATCGAGGCCGGACAGGGCCTTTCCCGACAGGTCGACCGGCCGGCCCGTCGCGATCAGCGCCTCGACCTCGGCGCGGCTCATCTCGGCCTTGGTCATGGCCGGGGAGGCCATGTCGGCGCCGAGCAGCATGTCCTGCTCCGCGGCGGCCGGGCCCGCCGCCAGGACGACGAGGGCCAAGACCACGCGGGCCAGGACGACGCGGGCCAGGACGACGCGGGCCAGGACGAGGTCGCGCATCGATGCACTCCCGTGTCGAGGTGCGGCGCCGATCGGTCGAGCGCCTGCCTGTTGTCCACACTAGAGCATCAGGCGTTCCCCGGCGCGAGGAGCACGAAGGGCCAAGGACGACGCGGGCCGGCCTCTGAGCCCGCCCCCGCCCCCGCCGGGAGTGGCCCTGCCCGGGCTACCCCCC
>JAEWKL010000140.1 GCA_023386115.1 Pseudomonadota bacterium | reverse complement strand
CGCGACGATCGCGGCGGGCGGTGACAAGCTCTACCAGCTCCACAAGGACGGCCGGGTCTGGCGCTTCACCGGGACCGCCTGCAACGGGCAAGCCTGCCCCGGCTGGCAGATGCTCGACAACAACCCGCGCACCCGTGCGATCGCGGCGGGCCCCAGCACCCTGTTCCAGCTGCACGGCGCGGGCGTCGCGCAGCGCCACGCTACCGGGCTCGTCTGGCAATCCACCGGCGCGCCCTGCACGGGCAACAGCTGCCCCGGTTGGGACCGGCTGGACAACAACGCGGCGACGACCGACATTCGGTCGGCGAGCGGTTTCCTATACCAGCTGCACGAGACCGGCCATATCTTCCGAGCTACGCTCACGCCGTGCCTCGGCGACAGGTGTCCCGGATGGCAGATGCTCGACAACAACGGCAACACCGCCGCCATCGCAGCCGGCGGCGGCCAGCTCTACCAGCTCCACAAGGACGGCAAGATCTGGCGCTCCACCGGTGTGCCCTGCCAGGGAAACGCCTGCCCAGGCTGGCAGATGCTCGACAACAACGGCAACACCATCGCCATCGCGGCCAATGGCGGCCAGCTCTACCAGCTCCACAAGAACGGCCGGATCTGGCGCTCCACCGGCATCCCATGCCAGGGCAATGCCTGTCCCGGATGGCAGATGCTCGACAACAACGGCAACACCGCCGCCATCGCGGCTGGTGGCGACCAGCTCTACCAGCTCCACAAGGACGGCCGGATCTGGCGCTCGACCGGAGCGCCGTGCAACGGCGACGCCTGCCCGGGCTGGCAGATGCTCGACAACAACCCGCAGACGCGGCAGCTCTCGGAGGCGTCGGCTCCGTGACGGTGCTTCAATGGACCGCAACCCAATGACGGCGCGCGGCGGCTCCGCCGCCCGCACCGTGCAGCGGTCCTTGCGCGGAGGTGGGCGCCGCGTCGGCCTCGCGCTCCTCGCGAGCCTCGCCCTTGTCGCGGGAGGGTCAGGGGGAGCCTCCGGCATGTGCGCGAACGACGCGAACGGCTTCGACACGCGGGCGATCATCGGGGCGCAGAAGGGGCCTATCCTGCGCCTCATCGTGACGCTGAGGACGGCCGGCCCGCTCGACCGCGGCACCCTCGACCGGCGGACCGCCGCCCTTGCGGCGGAGCTCACGGCCGGCGGAGCGCTGATGGCCTCGCCGATCTCCGGGCAGCCGCTGCTCGTTGTTGAGATCGATCGGGGACGGCTGGCGCTGCTCACCGGCCACCCGTCGGTCGCCTGCATCGCCAACGACGCGGCGGATCCCCCCACCTGACGTTGTGGACGCCGTCGGATCCCGGCCTCCGGATCGATGGGTTCCGCTGCGGCCCTGGCCTCCGCTATCACAGCGCGATGTGGGGCAGCACCATCCCCCCCGCCCGATCCTGCCGCCGCGGCCGCCCGCCTGAGCGGCGAACGGCTCGGCCTCGCGCTCCTCGACAGCGTGATGCGGCACGATGCCCTCGGGCGCCACTCCTACCTCGCCGCGCATCCGTTCCGGGTCGTTCCGAATGCGCGGCGGCTGGGCCGTCTGGAACGGCGCCCCGGTGCCGAGCGCTGCACTCGCGGCTCTGCGGGCGGTGCTGGCGCCGTACCGGATTGAGCTCCGTCCCGACCTGCCGCTGTTCCAGGGCGGCGCGATCGGCTACGCGGCCTACGCCGGCGCGTCGGGCTGGGCATACCAAGGACATGGCACGGCCGATCCCATCCGTAAGGGCATGCCCAAACGAACCGTCAGGCTTGGCAGACGGCTTCGAGTCGCTCGCATAAGGGAGGCATATGGAACGCGAGATCTGGCTTCCTAAAGCCGTGAAGGACCTCAGCGTGCTCGGCGCCCTTCTCCATAGGTCTGCATTCCTGCTCTGATCAGCGTCAGAGCCTCACTGGTATCACTCCGGCGCACAGGACAGAACGCTTTGCCGGCGAGCCGATTGTAGTGCTCGAAGAACGCCTCGATCTCCTCCAGCATCTGTGGTCGCAGGTCCGACAAGGCCGTCAAGTGACCCTGGGTGTGTGCGTGCGAGGCCACACCAATCAGGCGATCGTTGCGCTCCTTGCGGCCGTCGCGCTCCGTCTGCTCCGCTTCAATTGCACCAATGATCCGGGCCGTCATCACGCAGCCTGGGAAGGCAGGCGCATCCATAATCACCAGAACGTCGAGCGGACCGCCATCATCGCCCTTGGTCGACGGCACGTAGCCGTAATCGTAGGGAAATGACATGCCTTCTGGTAGGACGCCTTTCAGTTGAAATACGCCCATGCGGTCGTCGTAAGCGTACTTGTTGCGGCTTCCCTTTGGCGTCTCAATGACGACATGGACCTCGCCGCCCTCGGCGAAGGCGGGCAGCAGGGCGGGAGCCGTTTGTCTCATCTGCTCCATCTAATCACCTGCACGTCCGGTTAGCTGAACTGAGAGCGAACGCAGCGCCGGTTGGAATGTTGCGTATCTGCTAACAAGTTCGCAGCGCTGTTCAGCCCACCCCATATTTTTGCCTTGCGCTGCGAAGGCAAAACGCAGCGATGCGACGGCAGGGTGACCCCGAGCCTCTTGGCGTTCACCGCCACCGAGGTGGTGCCGGCGATCAGGGCACGCCCCACTGTCAGATCGTAGGCAACCCTACGCCGTGCCGGTGCCATAGCCCGGATGAGCAGCCTTTCAGGGGTGACCATTGCCGTTCGGTGTTCTTGGCTCAGGCCAGAGGTAAGGCGGGCGGCACGGCGTCCGAGAACAGCTGAGCCTTGCGAGGAGGTCTGCTGACGCACGCATGTCCCCATGGTAGATCGAGGTTCCCAGAATTTTATAGCTTTCCCCGTAATATTTTAAGGACCCCGGTCCGCCCTGCCACGTTCTCGGAGAATGCTGCTGATGAGATCACTCCCGCAGCCTCGGTTTTTGAAAATAAAGAGGAATTGTTCATGGCAGTGAAGCAGAAGACCCTGCAGGATGCGTTCTACGAGACACTGAAGGACGTCTACTATGCTGAAAAGCAGTCCGTGCGTGCCCTGAAGAAGTCAGCCAAGGCGGCCCAGCATGACGAGCTGCGCCAAGCCTTCGAAACCCACGCGGAGGAAAGCGCTGGTCAGGTCGAGCGCCTGCAGCAGGTGTTCGAGATGGTCGGCAAGCCGACGCGCGCCAAGACCTGCGAGGCGATGCAGGGTCTGACCTCTGAGATGGAGGAGGACCTGGAGGACTTCGGCGACAGCCCGGCCGCCGATGCCGTCCTGGCCGGCTGCGCGCAGGCGGTGGAGCACTACGAGATCGCCCGCTATGGTACCCTGAAGACCTGGGCGACCCAGCTTGGCTACAAGGACGCCGCCAAGCTGTTGGACGAGACCCTGCAGGAGGAGAAGAAGACCGACCAGCTCCTCACCGAGATCGCCGAGCGCATCAACGTCGAGGGCTCCCAGGAGGATGCCGAAGACGCCGATGAAGGTGAGGTGAAGGGCAAGACCCGTCGCACCACCAAAGGCTCCGAGGAAGATGCCGAGGACGACGATGCGGCTGAGAACAAGGGTAAGAGCCGCCGCAAGGTCGCTTAAGGCGGTTTAATAACTGTTTGAGACGGGAGAGGCGCCGCAGGGCGCCTTTTCTGTTTTCTACCTACCGATGAAGCGACCGCTTGGGTGATAGCCGTGGGCCGCCGCTATCGACCCTTCTCGGGCATTCGGAATGTCTGTTCTCTGGCAACCTGATCGGCCTCGTGCGGCCGGGAAGCGGGTCAAGCGGTGGAAAGGCCAAGGGCTGCCCGCACCTCCAGTCCGGACATTCCGGTGTCGTAGACGGGCGCGCCCATATCGAACTCACGCGAGCGGTCGAGCGGCCCGACGATGACCGGATCGAACCCAGCGTCCATCACGAGGGCGGCCGCGATCCGCAGCGCTTCTTCGTCGTCGGACGCGAGCGGTATCCCGACGCGCGGCCCGGCCCGATGCGCCTCGCTCTCCAGCGTGCGATCCCACACGGTGTTGAAGGCGCGCACGATGCGGACGGCCGGGAACCAGTCCCGAAGGTAAGGTCCCGTTCCGCGGCCGGATCGCCTGACCTCCTCGGCCATCGGTCCGTCCCGGTTCGGATAGGGGTTCGAGGTGTCGAGGACGACCTTGCGCCCGAAGGCCTCGGCCATCGTATGCCCGTATTCCGGTAGGGAGACGAAGGGGACCGACATCAGCACGGCGTCGCCGAACGCGATTGCCTGCTCGGGCGTGCCCGCCTTCGCGCTTCCGCCCGCTTGCTCGACGAGCTCGCCCAACGTCTGCGGATTGCGCGACGAAAACAGGACGTCGTGCCCCGCCCGGGACCAGAGTTTTCCGATCAGGCCGCCGATCCGGCCGCTGCCCACGATGCCGATCTTCATGGTCCGTCTGCCTTACGTTGGATGGTTGCGTCGGTCGACGCGCGTCTCGGCGCCGCCGCGTTACGGGGGCGCCGCCGGGTGCTCGATGTCAGGCCACGGAGCGGACGATGCCGCCGTCCACGCGGAGCGCGGCGCCGCTGGTCGCGGACGCCTGCTCCGAGCAGGCGTAGACGATCATGTTGGCGACCTCGTCGGTCGTGGAGAAACGCCGGATCAGCGTGGTCGGGCGGAGCGCCTGCAGGAAGCCCTGCTCGGCGTCCTCCACTGTGATGCCGCTCGCCTCAGCCTGTTTCGCCATGAGGTTGCCGAGGATCTCGGACCGAGTGGGTCCGGGAAGCACGGCGTTGACCGTGACGCCCGTACCCGCGACCGCCTCGGCCAGGCCGCGCGAGACGGCAAGCTGCGCCGTCTTCGTCATGCCGTAGTCCAGCATCTCCTTCGGCGTGTTGAGCGCGGACTCGCTGCTGACGAAGACGACGCGCCCCCAGCCCTTGGCAACCATGCCGGGCAGGTAGTGGCGCGACATGCGCACGCCGCTCATCACGTTGAGCTGGAACAGGCCGAGCCAATCCTCGTCGGGAATAGCCACGATGTCCTTCAGCCCTTGATAGTCGCGGATGAAGGCGGTGCCGACATTGTTCACGAGGATGTCGGCTTCGGGCGCCTCCGCGACGAAAGCGTTGGCGCCCCCCACGGTCGAGAGATCGGCGGCGATGCCGGAGATCTCGGCTCCGGGAAACGCCGCACGCATCTCTCGCACCGCGCCGTCGACCCGCGCCTGGGTTCGTCCGCTAACGATGACCGAGGCGCCCGCCCGGGCCAACCCCTCCGCGGTCGCCCTGCCGATGCCGGCGGTAGAGCCTGTCACGATGGCCGTGCGGCCGCTCAGATCGATCTTCATGGGTCCGTCCTCCTGGCTCGACGCCGATGCCCGGATGGACGCCGGCGCCCGGTTGTCAGAGCTTGATGTCCGCCGCCGCGAGCGCACCGTCGATGCGCTCGTCGACTTCGCGCTTCGTCGCCGCCCAGCCCGGCACCGTGGCCAGCAGGCGCTGCTGCCAGGCGACCAGGTTCGGGAACTCGTTAAGCGGGATCTTCGTGCGCTCGTTCTGCGAGAACGGGCCGGCGACGTCGAAGTCGGCCAGCGTCAGCCGGTCGCCGACCATGTGGCTGTGCGTCGCGAGATGCGTATCGAGCACGGCAGCGGCTGCCCGGATCTTGTCTGCCGCGAGCTTGACGATGGCCTCGTCCTTGGGCTGACCCATGAAGCGCTTGGCCAGCACCTCGTCGAACGTGAGCGTCGCGAAGACGCGCCACTGCTCGCCCGACCAGAACATCCACTGGAGGATCTCGAACCGCTCGCGCGTCGTCCGGCCCGCCAGGTCGCTTCCGGCCTTCTCGGCAAGGTAGAGATTGATCGCGGCGGATTCGTAGAGGACGATGTCGCCGTCCACCATGACGGGCGACAGGCCGTGCGGGTTCAGCTTCAGGAACTCGGGCGTGTGGCTCTCGCCCTTGAAGAGATCGATGTTCACGATCTCAAGCTCGATGCCCATGGCGGACGCGGCTGCGGTGACGCGGCGCCGGCTGCCCGAACCGGGATCGCCGTAGATCTTGATGGCCATGGCAAAGCACTCCTTCTCTCGGGTGGTGGTTACTCGGGGGGGGGGTGGACGGTCAGGCCGGGACGGCGGCGCGCAGGCGGTCGAGCATCGGCAGGAGCTCCGACGGATCGGGGCGCCGGGTGTAGTCGGGGTTGACCTCGGCATAGGCGATAGTGCCGTCCATCCCGATGACGTAGCGGGCCGGCATCGGCAGCACCCAAGCCGGGTCGTCGTTGATCCGGGCGAGGTCGTTGCCGAACTGCCGGTCGACTTCGATCAGGTCGTCCGGCAGCGCGAAGCGCAGGCCGAACGCATCCGCCACGGCGGCGCCGGGGTCGCTCAGGATCGGGAAGCCGAGCTTGTTGTCGCGCCGGGACTTGCGGCTGTTCGCCTGAGTCTGGGGAGAGATCGCGACCAGGCTGGCGCCGCGCGCCTCGATCTCGGGCCGCACCTCCTCCAGCGCCTGGAGGTCGTAGTTACAGTAGGGGCACCAGACGCCGCGGTAGAAAGTGGCGACCAGTGGTCCCTGCGCGAGCAGCGCGCGGGAGCTCACGATCTCGCCGTTCGCGTCCTGAAGCGTGAACTCCGGCGCGGTATCGCCGGCCTCCAAGGCATCGTCGGCCTGCCTGCTGTCGATTAGCGCCTGGGTGGCGCGCTGCATCGTGTCGAGCTGGCCGGGGGTCGGTACCAGCGGAAAGCGTCCGTTCTCGAAGTCCTCGCGCATCGCATCGAGTCTGGCTTGGAGCTTCATCTCAGGTCTCCGTTCCCGCGGCGTGGCTGCCGTGATCCGAAGCTAGGTCCTCCGCCTGAAGCGTAGTATCCATCCGATACGGACAACTTCTATCCGGATTTCAAATGAGCGATCGCTGGCAGGAGATGGCTGTTTTCGTCCGCGTGGCGGATGGCGGCAGCCTTTCGAAGGCAGCACGCGAACTGAAGCTGTCTCAGCCTTCGGTGTCGCGCATCGTCGGCACCCTTGAGGCGAGGCTCGGCACGACGCTGCTGCTGCGCACGACCCGCAGCATCTCGTTGACGGATGCCGGGGCACTGTATCTGGAGCGCGCGAGAAACCTGCTGGCAGAGATGGAGGAGGCCGAGCAGGCGACCCGCGGCGTGGACTCCCTCCAGGGCGTCATCCGCCTCGCGATGCCGCTGATGTATGGCACGCGGGCCGTCATCCCTGCACTGGCGCCGTTCCTGGCCCGACATCCGGACCTGAAGGTTGAGCTCACGATGAGCGACGCGCGCCAGAACCTCATCACGGACGGCGTCGACGTCGCCATCCGTATCGGTATCGGGACGTTGGAGGACTCGACATTCGGCGCGCGCAAGCTCGCGCTGGTCGAGCGGGTCGTGGTCGCGGCGCCGGCCTACCTATCCGCTCGCGGCCAGCCTGCCACCCCGGCTGACATCGCCAAGCACGACTGCATCGTCCAGCATGGCTTGTTCGGCGGCGAGAGCTGGCGCTTCACGCACAACCAGACGGTCACCTCCGTCGACGTCCATGCGAGACTCTGGATTAACTCGGCCCCGGGCGTCCTAGCGGCCGCAGTCTCGGGCCTTGGTATCGCGCTGGCGACCAACCTCATGGCCGGAGAGGAACTGCGCACCGGCCAGCTCACTCGACTGCTCGAGGCATACCGACTCGACCCAGCCGAGGTCTATGCGGTCTTCCCGGCGGGTCCAAGGCCGTCGGCGAAGGTGCGGGCCATCGTGGATCACCTCGCCGCCTCTTTTGCTCAGGGCTAACGAGCCACAGCCATGGGCGCTAAGCCGAAGGTCTGCTTCCGGCGCTGAGCCATCTTCCGTTCGCCACCCCAAGCGGCCCTCCAAACGGTCGAGCTGATCTCCAGATCATGGCTCGCACGACTCGGCGATGGTGGTGGGATCAGGCCGCCGCTGGCGCGGTGAAGGCGGCGTAGGACGCGAGCACCTTGCGCCGGTCGAGCGATGCGAGACGGTCGAGCGCTAGCGCCTTGGGGAGCTGGTCGTCGTCGATCTCGGCCGCGTCGAGCGCGGTGGAGAGGGCGGCGCTGCGGGGTCCGAGATGTAGTCGCTCTATGGCTCGTAGGGATCGGAGCCGGGCGCGGCGCTCAATGCCGGGGGCGAACGGTCCTCAATAGTCACGGGTTGGAATCATCATTTTCTTCTCGTCGAGGCCGGCAGAAATCTCCCTCTGGACCCAGATTGGGGCTTTCGCATCAACTCCAAACGCATATCTGCACAGTTGAATGAATTTTTAATAGATATAGAACCTGAATCAGATCGGGTTGATATAAATCAATTCGCTCGCGGTATTCATGGAGTGTTATGGAAGATCATGCAGAAGGCATACAATCATGACTCTCTACCGCATATGTTTGATCGCGGCGGACGGCTCACTCCACCATGAGAGCGAGATTGACTGTCAACATGATGACGCTGCCATCGATCATGCTGGCAGCCTCAATCACCCACACGAGATCCAGGTGTGGGAGGGACGGCGACTCGTTGCTCACTTCCCGGATGAGGAGATCTCACCCTCTGGCCCATAAGGCTGGTCTGCTTTGGGTACGCCCAAAATGCACCGAGGCTGGCGCATAGCTCGCCGAGCCAAGTCGTGTCGCGAGCCGGTCTTGGTGGCATGCCAGGGGCAACCAATCTCAATGTCTTGGTCCGAGGTTCACCCTCTCCTTGATCGGGTCACCGGCCACCGTGCGGGGGTGAACGGCCGTTACGATGGAGGAGCTGATGGCGCGCCTGTCGCAGTCGCTACGCACGTTCTACGACCATCTGTGTTCGCGGATAGAAGCATCTGCCGTGAGGCACGAAGCCGAAGTGGCGCGCCTCCGAGCTGAACTCGCCAAGCACTCTGGACGGCAAGCCGAAACCACCCGTTAGGATCCGGTCCGCAGACACGCCTGTCTGCTGACCGGAGCAAACCTCAGCGGACAGGATGTCGGGCGGCTTTGCGCTGGCCGTAGAGGTATGCCTCAGCGGACGCAACCCGGTTCATGGGAGGCCCGCGCGGCTTAAGCTCAGGGCTGCGGGCGAGAGTTCATGGCCTCCTTCTGGGTATGCCCGAGCCCATGCTGAGGACGCGGTTCGCCGCCGTGCGTATCCGTGAATGTCGAGCGTTCGCCGGTCTGCTTGGCCCGATGCACCTGGATCCGCTGCCAGATGAGGACGGCCAGCACGAGTGCGAAGGTCGCGAAAGCCAGCCAGTAGATCAAGCCTGAGTCGCCCATCTTAGCCTCAACTGCTTCAGTAAGCGGTCAGGGCATGAAGGAGACGGACACGCCCTGGCCTGAAAGTGACGCCAACCGAGCGGCCGAGCGGCGGCAGGTTGGTGTGACTGCCGGGCCAATGATCGTCCGCCAGCATGGTTCCGACAGCAAAACGCCCGGCGGAGGGTTCGGACCTTGCCGGGCGTTCAGTAGAGGGAGATCGACTGCTCGACAGCCAATGATCCCCCGCTGGAACGGTTCTAGGGCCTGGCACGCCTTGCTTCATGTCCCGCCCCTTCGGTCCAGGCATCCTCTCAATCAGCTCGGTCTAAAAGCAGCCGGACAGGTCACCTGCACGACGGCGGCATACATTCTGTACCCTTAGGAGGGCCGCATTAACGCTTTCCCGCGATGCTCCCTTGGCGACTCATTCCGAGGTTTTTGCCTAGTCGCGTTGGGAGTTCATCGTGTCGGGTCGAAACCTATCCATCCGCAACAAACTGATTTCAGCCTTTTCAATCTTGACGCTTCTGGCGATCGGATTGGGCCTTTTGGGATTACTTGGGACATTGCGGATGCGCGAGCGCTCGCTCGACATTGAAACAAATTGGCTGCCCAGCATTCGCGTTCTCGGTGAAATCGATACGCTCTTAGCTCGAAATGTCGGCCTTCTTCAGCGGCACATGCATGCCACGGATCCGACGCTAGTCGCGAGCATCGAGAAGGACATGGAGCGTTTCGGCAAAAAACTCAATGACAAGCTGACGAGCTACGAAGCGTTGATTTCCTCGGCAGAAGAAAAGGCGCTCTATGAATTATTCAGCAGGGAAAGTCTCAGTTTCCAGACGTTGCGACAGTCGATCCTTGATCTTTCACGGAGCGGTCAGAAAACACAAGCTTACGACCTTTACGAGCGGAAGGGACTTACGCTGCGCCGTGCCGCATCCGTAATACTCGAAAAATTGATTACCATGAACAACGAGGGCGCAAGCGCTGCCGAGGCTGAGAACAAGGCTGTCTTTGAGACGACGCGTACATTGGGGATCATCGCCGTTGCAATAACTATTCTGATTTCTACAATCTCAGCCACCTTGATCGTTCGGGATGTGACTCGCGGCATTGGCTCAGTGGTTCAACCGATGCAGGCATTGGCAGCCGGCGACCTCTCGGTGATGATCCCGCACCAGGGTGCCCGGACCGAGATCGGCAGCATCGCGGACGCCGTGCAGGTGTTCAAGGACAGCCTGATCCAGATGAAGGTCCTGGAAGAGGAGACGGTGCTGGCGCGGGCTGGCGCCGATGCTCAACGCAAGGCGGCGATGCGGGCGATGGCCGACAGCTTCGAGGGCGCAGTAGGTGGCATCATCGCCATGGTGACGAGCTCGGCCACCGAGCTGCAGGCGACTGCCCAAAGCATGGCCGGCACTGCGACCCAGACTGCCAGCCGGACGACCAGCGTCGCTGCCGCGGCCGAAGAAGCCGCTTCCAACGTCAACACCGTGGCGGTTGCCGCCGAGGAGCTTGGCTCCTCCGTGCAGGAGATCGGCCGCCAGGTCAGCACGTCCGCCACGATGGCTCACGGCGCCGTCCAAGAGGCAGCCGAGACGGCTGAACTGGTGCAGCAGTTGAACACCGCAGTCGCCCGCATCGGTGACGTTGTGGCAATGATTTCGACCATTGCGGGCCAGACCAATCTCCTCGCCCTCAACGCCACCATCGAGGCGGCTCGCGCCGGGGAGGCGGGACGCGGCTTCTCAGTGGTGGCGGCGGAGGTCAAGGAGCTGGCCAACCAGACTGCCAAAGCTACTCAGGAGATCGGCGGACACATTAGCCAGATCCAGGACTCGACGGCGCGCGCTGTGTCGGCGATCGGCAGAATTTCTGGCCGGATCCAGGACATCAGTGGTGTGGCAACGACGATCGCGGCCGCGGTGGAGGAGCAGGGGGCGGCTACCCAGGAGATCGTGCGCAACGTGGCTCAGGCCGCCATGGGCACAAGCGAAATGACCAGCAACATCTCGGGCGTGGCGGGTGCGGCCGAGGAGACCGGTGCGGCAGCGAGCCAGGTGCTTGGCGCAGCCTCGGAGCTGTCGCGCCAGTCCGAGCACTTGAACGCCGAGGTGGACCGGTTCCTGGCCACGGTGCGTGCAGCCTAAAACAGTCCGATGAAGAAGGCGGGGCAGCATGGTGCAGCCCCGCCCGAAGGACGTGTCGCAAACTCGGGCTGAGGCCGCAGAAGGGGATGCCCACGCCCAATTTCACGCTTTGTTCGCGAGCGGAAGACCAAAGCAGGTGGCGAGCAGATAGTTCTGCTCCCAGACGGTCCACGCGCCCGCGAACCCAAAGCCCTTGCGGCAGCCACAGCATCGTGGGCGACCTGTTCCAGAGGCGGTACCCGGCTCCCTGAGCCTGACAGGCGTGTCAGCCGCAGGCTAAACCTCGCGGATGTGTCCGATAGGGCGATCCTCACCCCCATCTATGGCAGAATTGTAGCGGTGGTAAGTTCCCTTGCCCCGTTCCTTAGCCGTGTACAGAGCACGGTCTGCTCTGACGAGGAGCGCGCGGCTGTCGGCGGCGTCCGGGCCGAAATCCGCGATGCCTACGCTCACCCCAATCCGAATGAGGGTGCCCTGGCCCAGGTCGTAGGGCAGGCCGACAGTCGCGACGAGCGCAGCCGCCGTGGTCTCGGCTGCCGCGGCTCGCGGCCCCCTCAGGAGCACGGCGAACTCGTCGCCACCCAGGCGGGCAACCACGTCGGAGCTCATGACCACGTCACTCAGGCGGTTGGCGACCTGCTGCAAAAGGAGGTCACCCGCCGCGTGGCCGTAGGTGTCGTTCACGGCCTTGAACCCGTCCAGGTCGAGGTAGAGCAAGGCCAACGCGTGCTCCTCGCGATCGCCAGTGGTTGCCAGGCTGGCCGCCAGTGCCTCGTTGAAGAAGGTGCGGTTGGGCAGGTCGGTAAGGCCGCAAT
>JAEWKL010000536.1 GCA_023386115.1 Pseudomonadota bacterium | reverse complement strand
TCGTGGGCGCGTATATGTGTATATGAGACAGAGCCGCGACCAGGGGATCGCGGCGAGCAGCAGGCCCGCGAAAATCAGGCCGCAGCCCAGGAGCCGGACAGGCCCGAAGGCTTCGCCGGTGACCGCGACCGATAGCGCGATCCCGAAGACCGGGACGAGCAGGAAGAACGGAGCGACGGAGGCCGCCGGGTAGGTGGTGAGCAAGCGGCCCCAGATCGCGAAGGCCACGATGGTCGCGAGAATCGCCGAGTAGGCCAAGGCTCCGAGCAGCGTCCAGCTCGCCTGCATGGCGGCCGAGGCGATGCGGCCGGGTCCTTCGAGCGCGAGAGACAGGAGCAGGAGCGGCAGGGGCGCCGCCAGGCTCATCCAGACCGCGGTGCCGAGCATGTCGACCGCGCGCCCGAGCCCCTTCAGCAGGGTGTTGCCCGCCGCGCCGCACACGGCGCCCGCGACGGACAGGAGCAGCGCGGTCGGCGGGATGTCGCCGCCGCTGCGATCGACAAGCAGGATGCCGAGACCGAGGGCGCCGAGGCCGATCGCGGCGAGCTGGCGCCCGCGGAGCCGCTCTCCGAAAGCGGCCGCCGCGAAGCCGACGGTGAAGAAGGCTTGGGCATGGGTGAGCAGCGAGGCGAGGCCCGGCGGAACGCCCTGCGCCATGCCGGCGAACTGGAACCCGTACTGTCCGGCGCCGAGCAGGAGGCCGAGGAGCGCCAGCACCCGCCACGGCACGCCCGGATGGGGGACGATGAGCGCGAACGGGGCGACGCAGGCGAAGCGGAGGGCCGCGAACAGCAGCGGCGGCACCTCCGTCAGGGCAGCCCGTGTCACCAGGAACGTCACACCCCAGATCAGGGCCGCGAGGACGGCGAGAGCGAGATGGCGGGGCGGCATGGTGGGTAACCTCGCTGCGATCACGAGAGGCGCCCGTCCGTGGACGACCGACCGGACACACGCGCAAGACGTCGACGCGGCCTACCTCTTGTGTCCGAGAATCAGGCTGCGGCCGGCGATCGCATCGACGACGTGAATATCGACGAAACCCGCCGCCTGCAGGCATTCGGTCATTTCACCGACACTGTAGCATTTCCCTTCGTAAAGGGAGACCATCAGTGCCGAGTATTCCGCTACATCGACTGGGCCATCTTTCGCTGCGTTGACGTGTGCGCTGAATATGGCGATCTGACCGGGGCTCTCGAGCGACCGATGGCTCTTGGAGATCAAGTCACGAACCTTGGTAAAATCCCAATTGTGAAGGACATGCGAGTAGAGGTGAAGATCGTGGCCGCCCGGCAGGACATCCGTGAACATGTCGCCGGGCGTCACCTTGACCCGATCGGCAAGGCCGCGTTTGGCGAGCAGGTCTCGCGCGATGGCGTCGACGGGCGGATGTTCCAGGATTTCCGCGCGGAGCAGCGGGCAGCGCTGGAGCAGACGGGCCGTGTAGATGCCGGATCCGCCCGCGATGTCGAGCAGGCTTCTGCCCCGGCTGCAATCCCAGATTTCCGCCAGGGCCGCGGCGAAGGTCATGCCGCGGTTGTCCATCGCCGTCGTGTAGAACTCGGCGAAGCCATTCTTGCGCATGAGCGCAGCCCATTCCTCGCGCTCCGCCGCCTGCTCGCGCTCCCAGACCCGGCATCGGCCCGTTCGCAAGACTTCGAGCATGTCCTTGGTGCTCGACCGCCCGCGCAAAGAGGCATAATAGTCGACGAGATTGCTGGGCTCCGTCGCGACAAGGAACCGGCTCGCCGTCCTGGTGAGACGAAACGTGCCGTCGCTGGCAACCAGCAAGCCCCACGCCTTGAAAAGCGTGAGCATCACGTCGCAAGCCCGGCGGTCGAGGGAGAACCGGGCGCAGATCTCATCGAATGTCAGGCGGCTTGGTGCCAGGACGGTGAAGAAGTCGAGCGCGCCGACCGCGGCGATGAGCATGTCAGCCGCGTAGGCGCTGTCACGCACACGAACGAGCCGCTCGAACCCGGACAGGTCGGCCAGTCCGCTCGCACCGCAGGCATCGGAAGGTCTGACGGCATCGGCCGGGGGGATGAGCGAGAGGTCGGCGTTCATCGCAGCAGCGTCTCCTGGGAGGGATGCGGCCGGTCGGCCGCGGTCCGGTCCGTCGCGCCAAGGATTGGTGTCCAAGGGCGGGTGGCCAAGGGCTGGCTTTCAAAACATAGGTCGAGCGACGGACTTGCGTCGGTCACGACCAGATGTTCGGCAGAGTGGAATTGTTGTAGCCGGAGATGAAGTCCCTGGCCTGCCCGTCGATTTGGAACACGTGACGTTTCAGTCTACCGATATTGGCGCCATAAACGTGAATGCTGATCGAAACATCGTCGAAAAGGCCGTTGCAGACTTGGTGAATGTCGCCCGCAGCGGGTTCGATCAGCTCGATGTCGCCGCGGTTCAGGACGACTGCCTCCGCAGGCTCGAGCGCGCCGCCCTCGTGGCGGTTGAAGTGAGATGAGACCTCCTGTCCCTGCAGGAGGCCCACCAATCCCCAGACGGTGTGATCGTGGATCGGCGTGTGCTGGCCCGGCCCCCAGACGAAGCTCACCACGCTGAACCGTTCGAGAGGGTCGTAGTGAAGCAGGTATTGGCTGTATCGTTCGCCGCGGGCGACGGCCGCCTCCGGCGCGAGCCAGCCGTCCCGTTCGATCAGGATCCGAAGGGCGTCACGGAGCGCCGGTAGCAGCACCGGAACCGGTGGATTCCGATCGACGATCCTGGTCGCGTCCTGAACGAAGCGGCGCAAGGGGATGTGGTCCATGGCAAGGCCTCCGGTCATCGATCCCCATCACCAGCGTCTCGTGACGATGCGGCCATCCGAGCCCAGCCGCCGCGGCAGGTGGATCGTCACGCATCAGAACAGGCTGGAGCGCGACGGATCGCCCGCGCCGACGCGACACGATCCGTCGAGGCTAGGTGCACCTCACAAAACTCCCGCTGCGCCGACGTTGCCACTGCGAGCGATCACGGTGATCGGGAATTTTGTGAGAGACACCAAGGTTCATTCCCGCTTTCGACGGCGTCTTGTGGAGCACGAGAGGCCCTCGGCATCATTATCCATATCGGAACCTCCCTGAGGGCATGGCATGCCCGGCGTCCGTTTACATTGATTTTCAAGGTAGAGGCGAAGCGAAAGGCTGATGTTGCCTCTCCGGGAATTTTTTCCGAGTGTGCAGATCTTAGGTTGTGGTGTCAACCAAGATAAGGCCTGCCGCGCGGCGGTTTTCTCGATCCGGTCGACTTTTGTTTCCGTACGTCATTCCCGCTGGCCCGACCCTCGGCCTCGCTTGCGCTGTTTTCGGCCCTGCGGGCCGTCGGACCGGCCGACCTCGTCGTCGCCGACGGGACGAATGCCGCCACCAGATCCGCGACGGCCTCGGCCGCGCGGCCGTTCACGTCGCCCGGGTGCCCGCGGCGGCGCTGGAGCCGGGGCGCGACGGCACGGCTCTCGACGCGGTGTCACGCTCAGCAAAGCCGGCTCTCCTCAGAGCCCTCTCTTCGCCACCGCCGCCTCGACCAGCGAGCGGATCGCCGCCCGCACCGGCTCCGGGGTCTCATCGCGAAAGAACTTCGCCTCGATCTCCTCGCGGATCAGGGCACCGTCGTCGCTCCGCGCGAGGTCGGTGGTGGTCTCCGCCTGGAGGAGGGAGACGAAGGCGCTCTCGACCCGGCCGATCGCCTCCGGCGAGGCATCGGCGGCGACCTGACGGCCGGTGAGGTCGAACACGTCCGCGGCATGGGGCAGCCGCTCCTCGCCGAGCGAGAGATCGCCCGCCAGCACGAAGGCGGCCGGGACGTGGGCGATCAGGTCGATCGAGCCGCGGGTGATGTTGCCGGGATTGAACCACAGCGTGTCGCCGATCCTCACGGCTGAGTGCCGCTTGTGGACGTGGCCGTTGAGGGCCAGCGCACAGCCCCGGATCGCCTGCGGCGGCACCGCGCCCGGATAGCCCGCCCCGAAGGCGAGGTCGTGATGGGTGAGCCAGACGATCGAGTCGGCCTCCGGGAAGAGCCCGCGCACATCCGACGGGATCGCCTGCCCGAAGGGCGTGGCGCCGAGGCCGATCAGCCGCCCGTCCACCCGGTACCGCGCCGCCAGTCCGGATTCCGGCACCGCGTCGAGGACGTCGCTCACCGCCAGCATCGCCAGGCTGTCCCCGTCGGACAGGCGGGTGTGGCGGATGTCGTGGTTGCCGACATTGGCGAGCGGGCGGTGGCGAAACCCCTTGAGGATCCGGATCAGGCGCGATTTCAGGCTCTCGTCCGGCTCGACCGGCCGCTCGAACAGGTCGCCGAGGAGCAGGGGCGCGAGGTCGCGGTCGTTGGCGAGGGCCACGCAATGCTCGAGCTTGCCCAAGACCGGCGCCGGCCAGTCCGGGTCCTTGCGCCGGCCGGGCCGGCGCGACGAGACGTGCGGATCGCCGATGACGAGGAGGCCGGCGCATTCGACCGGCGCGGCGTCGAGCCGCTCGCGTCCGAGGATCATGCCGCCTCTCCGGCCCGGGCGTGGCGGTGGCCGGTCAGGAGGGAGGCGGGCGCAGCGGGCGTGCCGCAGGCCGGGCAG
>JAEWKL010000418.1 GCA_023386115.1 Pseudomonadota bacterium | reverse complement strand
TCCCTAACGACCCTTCCCCCTTGCCCCCCCAGACCCCGCCTATAACCCCCTACCCAAACACCCCTTCCGACCCTGACGGGTCGGCGCCGCCGAGCGGCGCGAGCGGGCAGGCCGGGGGCGGCGAAGGTGGCGATGACGACCTGCCGGCAGAGACCGGCGCCTACGATCCTCGTCTCGACCTGTTCAATCGGGGCAAGGACACGCTGCGGCAGATGACTGGTCGACCGGATCCGGTCGTTCGTGCCTTGATCGGCAAGTGGTTACGGTTCTGCGATGACGACGCTATGACTATCGTTCTCGCCATCGACGCAGCCGTTGAGCATCAGCCGTCTGATGTTGTTTCATTCATTGTTGGCAGGTTACGCTCTGATGTCGCGGCATGGGATACTAAACTGGAAAAGCCGCCGACACGTGGCTCTCCGGACCGTCCGCTGAATGCCTCTTCACGTCGTGCACTTCTCCTCCGCCAAATCAAGCGAGACCACGATGCTCCCGACGACAGCCCGGCCCCGCGGTACGACGATGGCAGCCCCGTCATCGACCACGAGGATGATGGACGATCTGATCCGGACCTACTCGGGGGCGCTGGAGGAGATTCCCGGCGAGTTCCGCCAAATGGCTATCTCCGCGTCGCGAGTTCCCGGCATCGCTGAGCGGGCAGCGCTGGAGGAGCGGCGCGACGAGCTCGCCCGCGCCCTGCGACAGGGTGGCAAGGCGCATCAGCCGGCAGTTGCCCGGGTGCTCGGCGCTTTCCCGGCCTTCGGCGCCGATGACATCTCGACGGCCGACGCGATCGACGATTGGGTGAAGATCCTCTCGCCGCTGCCGGTCTGGGCCGTCGCCGAGGCAGTGCAGCGGTTCCGCGAGAGCCGGGCAATCACCCCCTATGATCGTGGGCGCTGCCCGACAGAGCCCCAGGTGATCGCCGAGGCGCGCCTGCTGATGGCGCCCGTGGACGCGGAGCTTCGCCGGATTGCGGCCATCCTCGATGCCGAGGTGATTCCGGAGCCATCGCCGGAGGATCGCGAGAAGGTCGCGCAGCTCGTGCGAGATCTCGCCGCCTCGCTGCGTAGCCCAATGCCACAGCTGGCCGAATCCGAACTCGCCCGGGTCGCCGAGGGCGGCATGGGCGGCCTGAAGCTGGATCGCCGGATCCTGTCCAAGGCCGGCGTACCAAGCGAGGCGGCCTAACACCCGGGCCGGCGCTCCGGCGCCGGTCTCATACTGCAGCGTGGAGTACCCGATGTCTCGTCGTTCGATCGCTCTCGCACAAGCCGCCGGTGAGGCGACGGATGCGCCGGTGCTGCCGGCCGCCCCGATGCTGAGCTTGGGCGAGCGCTGCCGCTGGCCGCGTGACACACGCCGGGCGACAGCGATGGCCCAGGCCGCCGGCGAGCCGAACCCAGTCCGCTGGCACGTCGCCGTGACCAACCCGGGCTGCGAGCTCACGGTGCGCGACGCCATGGCCCGCAGGGGCGTGGACACGGTGCTGCCGATGCTCCGGTTCTGGCGGGTGCGGAATCGCAAGCGGATCATCGCCGAGCGCCCGCTGATGGCCCGCATCGTGGTGTTCGGGCTCGACCCCTCGACGCAGCACATCGCCGGCATCTACGGCCTGGAGCGGGTCGTCAGGGGCGCGTCGGACCGCTGGGCGGTGCTGGACCAGGGCGAGGTGCAGGATCTGCGTCTGCGCATCCTGCGGGGCGAGTTCGACGCCACGCTGCGGCAGACGGATCCGCAGCTCGAGGTGCCGCCTCTGATCCGGCACCTGGTGAAGATCGACGCGCTACCTTACTCGGCCACCTGTACTCACAAGGCAGCGAGGAACTTGGGCTTGAAATTCAAGGACGTAGCGTGATATCTGACGGGTCTCAGCACGGCAGTGTTTCCGCACATGCCGTGCGTTAGCTTTGGTGCCCCGATTCAGGCCCTGAGAGGCAGTGATGCGGGTATCGGTGTGGAAGAGCGATCCAGGCTATCCTGCTTATGTGCAGGCCCTCAGCCAGGGCTACGACTACGCGGTCGGTCTCAACGGCATCAGGGTCGAGCGGTACATCACAGCCGATGATATGACCGGCGAGGTTGTCGCTCCCGTTCTCGATCATCATGGCCTTCCGCAGAACGACCCTGTCCACCCCGGCCAGCTTTGGCAAGAAACTCGCCGCGGTCTCGTTACCATCACCCGCCGCTGGCGGGCGTCTGAGGATTAAGGCCTAGGCCCAAGCAGCTTGACCGCGTGAAAGGCCGCTGAGGGTGGGAAGCGGATGCTCGTGTGATGTCCAAAACCGGACCTTGATCCTTGCGCATTCGATCAACCTATGCGCCCAATTGGGCAGAGGGTCATTAGAACCCTCCGCACCAAGATATAAAGCCTAGTCTTCTTCTCGGCTCAAAATAGGATCAGTCAAGCGTCGAGATCGGCGACAGGATACTCAAGCGCGGTTGTCGAGCTCTGGCACGCCGCTGCTTCTATCGGCGTAGGCGGCAAGGAAGGTCGGCCGGGTCTGCCAGCGCCGCCAGAAAGCGTCGATATGTTCGAAGCGCTCATCGAGCGGGGTGGCATTGACCGGGAATTTGGAGAAGGCAATCGCCGTCGCCAGAGTGATGTCCGAGAAGGTCGGTTGACTTCCGCCCAGCAGCCATTCCCGGCCGTCCGCAAGATGCCGATCGACCAGACCCGCGTGCGTCAGGGCCACCTTACGGGAATGCTCGCCCCAGGCCGGATTGCTGGTCAGTTCGAGCTTCGGGCCCAGCCCCTGGTGCAGGACATGGAAGGCGGTGACGATGGGGTAGAGGATGTGCACCCATACCCGGTTGT
>JAEWKL010000322.1 GCA_023386115.1 Pseudomonadota bacterium | reverse complement strand
TCGACGGCTTCAACCAGCGCGAAGGCGTGTGCCGCGACTTCGCGCATCTGGCCGTCACCTTCTGCCGCTGCATGAACATCCCGGCGCGCTACTGCACGGGCTATCTCGGCGATATCGGCGTGCCGGCAGTGCCCGACCCGATGGACTTTTCCGCCTGGTTCGAGGTCTACCTGGGCGGACGCTGGTACACGTTCGACGCGCGCCACAACCGGCCGCGCATCGGCCGCATCCTGATGGCCCGCGGGCGCGACGCCACCGACGTGGCGATCTCGACCATCTTCGGCCCCTCGCTGCTCGCCGGCTTCCAAGTCCATACCGACGAGGTGACCTGACCCGCCCGGCCGCCGGTGGCCCCATCGTTCGGATGTTCCCAAGCCGATCAACCGATCGTGAACCGTTCCACCGAACTCGGTACTCCACCTTCACCGTTAGCGTCGCTTTAACCGGGAACCACTGAGCCGGGACAGCATTGTACAGCAAAGGTAACTGCTGAGGTAAGGCTCCGGCCATGAAGATCTTCGCTACCGCCCTGGCGGGCGCTCTGAGCGTGTGCGTGCTTGCCTCCGCGCCGGCCATGGCCGCGCCCTACGATCCGTTCGACGCCAATCCCGGCGAGGATTACTATGCCGGCCAGCCCTACGGCGCGCCGAGCCCCCGTAGCCAGGGCTATTACGGGCAGGGGCAAGCCGCCGGCAGCACCGATCAGGCGCAGGTCGCCCCGATCCCGCGGGAGCTGGTGCCGTTCAACGGCGCCTATGCGCCGGGCACGATCGTGGTCTCGACCGCCGAGCGCCGGCTCTACCTCGTTCTGGGCGACGGCATGGCCCTGCGCTACGGCGTCGGGGTCGGCCGTCCGGGCTTCACCTGGTCGGGCACGAAGACGATCACCGCCAAGCGCGAATGGCCGTCCTGGACACCCCCGAAGGAGATGCTGGCCCGCCGCCCCGACCTGCCGCGCTACATGGCCGGCGGCATCGACAATCCGCTGGGCGCCCGCGCCATGTATATCGGCGGCACGCTCTACCGCATCCACGGCTCCAACGAGCCCGACACGATCGGCCAGGCCGTGTCCTCCGGCTGCATCCGCATGACCAACGACGACGTCACCGACCTGTATTCACGGGTCAAGGTCGGCGCCAAGGTGGTGGTGCTGAACTGAGAGCCCGCGGGGCTCCCAATCGATCCGGACAGGGCCGCCCTTGGGCGGCCCTTTTTCGTTGACCGGACGGCCGCGCGGCAACCCTCGGCTCGCCCTACGGCGCCACGCGGCCCGGAGCCGGCGGCTGCGGCGCGCTGAAGCTCGCGAGCGGCACGTCGCAGAAGCAGCGGGTGCCGAGCGGCCGCGGGCCGGGCAGCGGGCAGGAATAGGGCTGAGGGCCGGTGAAGCCACGCTGCACCGCATCGCAATTGTAGCCGACCGCACGCCGCGGCGGCGGACGCTCGTAGCGGTCGTAGCCGTAGCCGGGCGGCGTGTCCTCCTGATAGTACTGCGCTTGCGCCGAGCCGGTCAGGACCGCGACCAAAAGGACGGCCGACGACAGGCCGGCGCGAACGAACCCTCGCATCATTGCGTTCCTCTCTGGCGGGGAGTTACCGTGCGGGACGCCGCGAGCGGGGTGCCCCGGTGCCGCATCGGTAGCCGAACCGCCCCGGCCCGGCAAATCGCGGCCGGTCCGCCGCGAGATCGAGCCTCGGAATCGAAGCCAGGGAGATCCGCCGTGACCACCTCGGCCCAGTGGCAGCGCACCCTCGACGCGGTCCTCGAACTCGCGGAGGACATCGCCCGCATCTCGCCCGATTGCGCCGACCGGGCGATGCAGATCGTCCGGTTGATCCGCACCTGCGATCCGCCGCCCCACCGGGCCGGCGCGGTTGATTTCGATACCGATGACGGTCTGGAGGAGATCGAGGTCGGCATCGGCCCGCTGCACCGCAGCAAGGCGTCGGACGGGGCTTAAGGAAATGCCAGCTGACACCCGTCGGATCGTTCCGGGCTCCGCTTTCACGGCCCTGGAACGACCCGAGGGGCGTCGGTCCCGTGGAGCACCGCCGTCGCCGCGTCGACCGGATCACCGCGACCCGACAAAATGGCCGCGCCCCTCGCGGAGCGCGGCCTTCGCCGTGCCCGGTCGGCCGGGAGGCGCGTCTTAGGACGCGGCGTCCTTGGCCGCGTTGGCGGCCTGATCGGTGGCGCTGCGGGCGGCATCGGTGCCCTTCTGCATCGCCTGGCGCGCCTGCTCGGCACCCTGCTGCATGGCGTTGCGGGCGTGCTCGGCGCCCTGCTGCATCGCCTGCTTGGCGTTCTCGGCGCTCTGCTGCATCGCGTTCTGGGCGAGACCGCCGAACTCGCGGGCCTGCGTCTGCATGGCGGCGAACTGGCTGCGCACGAACTCGGCCTGGTGCTGCATCGCCTCCTGCACGTCCTTCGAGCGGACGAGCTTCTGGGCGAGGTCGAACGCGGCGTTCACGTTCTGCTCGGCGAAGGAGAAGCCGCGGGTCGACGCGTCCTGGGCATTGTTACGGGCCAGCTCGGCCGAGCCCTGAAGCGTGTCGGCGGTCTTGCGCGCCGCACCGAGGAAGGAATCGAACGCCTTGCGGGCCTGCTCGACGCTCTTCTCCGCAAAGTCCCGCATCTCGGTCGGGATCTCGTAGTTCGGGGTCTGGGTCATGTTCGTCTCCTCAATGTTTGACGCGGCCCTTGACGCGGCCCTTGACGCGGCCCTTGGCGCGGCACGCTGTGAGCCCGGCACGTATTGTGCACCGCACAATAGCATGTCTCGGACGAAATGCCACCTTTTCCGGCGGTCGTTAAGGTTGACGGCGAGATAACGCAGCGACTGCGCATTTCGTGCCGGTGCGGGAAGGGGTCAGTTGGTTTAAAGCAGGCCGGGTAGGTCCGGTTCTCGCATCGGGCCGGTCGGGGGATCGCTCATCCGGCGGGTGCAACGGTGGCGTGGGGAGAGGCAGTGGGTCGGGACGTGCTCTTCGAGACGACGATCGAGGCCCTGCGGGCCGTTCCGGCCTTCGCCCAGCGGATCGCCGGCAACGATCGCGCGCTTCTGCTCCTCGACCGCAACGCCACGCAGCTGCTCCATGCCTCGCCGGCCGCCGCGCCCTTGCGCGAGACGATCGCCGGTCCGGATGGGCGGATCGACCCGTCCTTAAGCCTTCCGGCGCAGCTGCGCGGATCCCTGAGCCTGCCTGTCGGGACGGTGCAGCCGCGGCTCGAGCGCCTGCGCCTCGCCGGGCGCCTCGCCCCGCCGCTGCTCTGCGCCTGCCTGCCCGCGGCCCTGCCGGAC
>JAEWKL010000211.1 GCA_023386115.1 Pseudomonadota bacterium | reverse complement strand
TTACCCGCGGCGGTGGCAACGTGGCGGCCCGCGCTGGGGCGGGGGCGCGAGGGCTGACCCGTCTGCGCGTCACCACCACGGTGGCGCCGACCTGGACGCGGCCGTAGAGATCGGCCACGTCCTGGTTGTACATGCGGATGCAGCCATAGGACGCGAAGGTGCCGATCGATCCCGGCCGGTTGGTGCCGTGGATCGCGTACTCGCCCCGGTCGAGGGTGAGGGCTGCGGCGCCCATCGGGTTGCTCGGCGAGCCGCCGGCGATCACCTCCGGCAGGCGGGGATTGTCCCGCTTGACCTCGTCGGGCGGCGACCAGGCCGGCCGGAGGTATTTTCCGTCGATGCGGGCATAGCCGGTCCATTGCTTGCCGGCCTTGCCGACCGCCACCGGGTAACGGATCGCCGTCCCGTCCCCGTTGATGAAGTACAGCCGCCGCTCGGCGGTCCGCACCACCACTGTGCCTGCTTCCGCCGCAGCGTCAAAGGCGACCAGCTCCCGCGATGCGGCCGGCCCGGCCGCCATCGTCACCGCGACGATCCCCGCCGCGATCCATCCACTCTGCTTGTGCATCCCTGCGGTCCTCGAGCGTGACCTTATCTGCCCCGTGATAATCCGCCGGGAAACCTGTCGTTCCGGTTGGCAAAGATGCTTGCCGGGGGGTGAAGACGGGATGCGTGTCGGGAGCGTTAAGGGGTGGTATGCGCCGCGACCTCAACCCTCCCCCCCCTCTGCGGGGGGAGGGTGGCGAACGGAGTGAGCGCAGCGGGACGAAGTCCCGCCGAGAGGAGCAGCGCGACGATGATTCAGCTCGCGCCCTTCAGAACGGTCCAGTGTTATTCGGAAGCGGCGTCCCCTCTCCCGCCCTGCTTCGCAGGGCACCCTCCCCCGCAGAGGGGGAAGGGTTCAGGACGGCGCGCGTGCCAGAGCCTCACACCACCCTGAGCGGCTTCTCCAGCACCCGCAGCACCTGCGCCAGGTCGTGCCCGCGCTTCAGGATGCGGCCGGTCTCGGCGATCACCGCGTAGGCGCCCTGGCGCCGGGCGAGGCGCGGATCCTTCTCGATACGGTAGAGCGGCCGCTCGGAGGTGCGGCGGTGGATGGAGAACACCGCCTTCTCGCGGGTGAAGTCGATCGTGTAGTCCCGCCATTCGCCCTCGGCGACCATCCGGCCGTAGAGGTTCAGGATGATGCGCAGCTCGTCGCGATGGAATGACACCTGCGGTGCGGCGCGCGGGAAAGGTCCCGGGAAAGATACAACCTGGGCGCCGGCGCTCCAGCTTTCGGCCGTCTCTCCTTCGCTCATCGTGTCTCCTGCCTGTCGGGGTGATTCGCGCCTGGGAGGCGCAGCGATGACGAGCCGGCGAACGACCCGGTTCCGACCATGATGGGATGGCATCCACGGCCCCGCAAGGGTTGCGCCGGAGAGACAGGGCGCCGGCAACTTGCCGATGCGAAGCGGAAATACGCGGAAACGGGCGCGTCTGCCCACAAATCGCCATAATCGCGCCGCGCGCCGGCCTTGATGCGCGCGTAGGGATGAGCCGACCTCATGGCCCGGCCCGTCGGCCGCTCCGGTACCCAGCCCCCCAGCCCCCGCGAAGCCGGCGGGCCGGGCCTCCTCCGAGGTTTCGAGACCCAAACGACTTCAGGGCCGCCTCCTCGGAGCGCGGTCCTTTTTTGAGCCGTCGCCTTACGGCTGCATCCACATCTGCGCGGCCAGCGCCCGGGCGCGGGCGACCCGGATGTGGTCGAGGGTCCAGAACCCGATCGCCAGGGCTCCGGCGAGCAGCGCGACGGGCAAGGCGAGCGCCAGAACTGGGTTTTGCCGCGGCGGCGTGGTCATGCATCCTCCTTGTCGCGGGGCCCTTTGCCCTTCGGGAACGCGCCCGCCGCCCAGAGGTGGCAGCAAGCCGCCCGCCCGCCAAGGGGGTTGCTCGCCAAGGGGGATCGTCACCCTGCGAGCGGCGCGAAGAAGCAGAACACGTAAGTACCGCGGTGGCACCAGTGGTAGCGCCCGTCCTGGCTCGGCCGCACCTTCGCCATCGGCACGAAGATCCCGTGCGTCTGGTAGCCGCCCGGCACCTCGACGGCGTCGGAGATCGGCTCGCAATCCTGGTCCGAGCAGCACTCGAAGGGATACCAGGAATGCGCCGGCTGGACGAGGGAGAGCGCGGCGACGGCGAGGGCGACCTTCATGGGCAGCATGCCTCCAGCGGTTGAATCCGGGCCGAGCGAGGCCGGAAACCGGGAGCGGCATGCCGCGTGCCAAACGCCGTGAGCCCGATGGCCGCCAACCCAAGGCACGCCAGCTCAAGAGCTGCGAGCCCGACAGCTGCCAGCCCACGCGCGAGCGCGTGACCGGACCCGCAAGGCCTCAGGCATCCTCCCCGTTCCGGCGCCTCGGCGCGCCTTCGTTGGGGTCGATCATCGCGCCGCGCCGCCCGGAAGGGAACGTCATCGGTTGCATTGGGAGGGATTTCGAAACCGGAACGCGCGCACATCTGCGCGATGCGCCCCTTCGATGCCCGCCACGCCGCCCGCTACCCCGTCGTCATCGGCTGCGACGAGGTCGGCCGCGGTGCGCTCTGCGGCCCGGTGATCGTGGCGGCGGTGCATTTCGACCCCGCCACCCTGCCGGGCGACCTCCTGGAGGCCCTCGACGACAGCAAGCGCCTCGACGCCGCCACCCGCGAGCGCCTGGCGCCGCGGATCGCGGCCGCTTGCTGCGCCAGAAAGGCGACGTCGCCCGGCATCAGCCGG
>JAEWKL010000209.1 GCA_023386115.1 Pseudomonadota bacterium | reverse complement strand
CCTCGCCGCCGCCCGCCTCCGCGCCGCGGAGGCCGAGCGGCTCGCGGCTCTGGGCCAGCTCGCGGCCGGCATCGCCCACGAGATCCGCAATCCCCTGGCGGCGATCCGGCTCAAGGCCGAGAACGCGCTGGCGAGCGCCGATCCGGCGCGGGACCGGGCCGCGCTCGACCTCGTCCTGGACCAGGTCGCCCGCCTGGACCGCCTGCTGCGCGACCTCCTGAGCCTGACCCAGCCGCGGCGGCCGGTCTTGGCCCCCACCGATCTCCGCCTCCTCCTGCACGACTGCGCCCATCTCCACGACGACCTCGCCCGGGTGCGAGGAGTCGCGATCGCGGTGGCGGAGGTGACGGCCGAACGTCCGCTCCTCGATGCGGGCCAGATCCGCCGCGCCCTCGACAACCTCCTGCTCAATGCGATCCAGCACAGCCCGGCCGGGAGCGTGGTGCGGCTCTCAGGCGTGAGGGAAGGCGACCGGCTGCGGATCCGCGTGACGGATCAGGGGCCGGGCGTCCCGGATTCCCTGACAGCCCGTCTGTTCGACCCCTTCGTCACCGGCCGCCCGGACGGGACCGGGCTCGGCCTCGCGATCGTGCGCGAGATCGCCCGCGCCCATGGTGGACAGGCGCGGCACGCCGCCCCACCTCTTGACGCACCGGGTCCCGGCGCGACCTTCGAGCTCGATCTGCCATGGACCGCATCCCTGCCGATCTCCTGCCCGCCGACCCGCCTGCCCGCATCCTGATCGTCGACGACGAGCCCGCCCTGCGCGAGGGGCTGGCCGAGACGGTGAGCGATCTCGGCCACCGCCCGATCCTCGCGGCTTCCGGCGCCGAGGCGCTGGCGCGGATCGCGGCGGATCCGGCGATCGCAGCGGTGCTCCTCGATCTGCGCATGCCCGGTGACCTCGACGGGATGGCGGTGCTCCAGCGCCTGCGCGCCGGGCCGCGACCACCGCCGGTGGCGGTGCTGACGGCCTTCGCCAGCGCCGAGAACACCATCGAGGCGATGCGGCTCGGAGCCTACGATCACCTGACGAAGCCGGTCGGCCGGGCCGAGCTCGCCGGCCTCATCGGCGGCATGCTGGCCCTCTCCGCCGCCGCGGCGCCGAATCTCCCTGCCGCAGCGGCACCTTCGTCGCTGATCGGCTCCAGCGATGCGATGCGGCGGGTGCAGAAGGCCGTGGGGCTCGCGGCCGACAGCGACGCGACGGTGCTGCTCCAGGGCGAAACCGGCACCGGCAAGGAGGTTGCGGCGCGCGCCCTCCACGCCCATGGCCGCCGGGGGGCCGGGCCCTTCGTGCCGGTGAACTGCGCGGCGATCCCCGCCGACCTCCTCGAGAGCGAGCTGTTCGGCCACCTGCGCGGCGCCTTCACGGGGGCGACGCAGGACCGGCCCGGCGCCTTCCGGGAAGCGGATGGCGGCACGCTCTTCCTCGACGAGATCGGCGACATGCCCCCGTCGATGCAGGCCAAGATCCTGCGGGTTCTCCAGGAACGGGTGGTGACGCCGGTCGGCGGCCGGCCCGCGCCAGTGAATGTCCGGGTGGTCGCGGCGACCCATCGCGACCTGCCGCGCCTCGTCGCGGAAGGCGGCTTCCGTCAGGATCTCTTCTACCGCCTCAACGTCGTGCCGATCAGCCTGCCGCCCTTACGCGAGCGCTTGTCCGACATCCTGCCTCTCGCCGAGCATTTCCTGTGCGCGAGCGGCGCGGGGCAGAAGCGCCTCGGCCCCGAAGCCGCCGCCGCGCTGATGCGCCATCCCTGGCCCGGCAACGTGCGCGAGCTGCGCAACGTGATCGAGCGGGCGGCGGTGCTGGCCCGTGGGGCCGTGATCGGGCCTGCGGATCTCGGCCTGTCGGAGGCGGCGCCGGAGACCGGCGCGGTCCTGCCGGCCTGGCTCGACGGCGATATGCCGGGCGCGGTGGCGCGGCTCGAGGAGGCGATGATCCGCCGGGCCCTGCGCGAGAACGGCGGCAACCGCGCCCGGGCGGCCAAGAGCCTCGGCATCCAGCGCCAGCTCCTCTACGCCAAGATCGAGCGTTACGGCCTGCGCGGCGCGGACCTGTCGGAAAACCCGACGGAGGATGTCGGGAATCCCGACGGCCCGACGACCGTCTGACACGGGATTCTTCAGGTTTTTTAGAGGCTTGGTCTTTGGCACGGGAGTTGACAGAGGCTCGTTGAGCCGGCCGCTCGCCGGCGCAGACGAGCGACATCCATGACGATGGCTAAGCACCGCCGCCGCGCGGCGGGCCTCGCGGCCGTGATCCTCGGTGCGGTCCCGGCCGCGGCGCAGGACAATTCGGTCTGGGATCCCGGCACCCTCCCGGAAACGAAGGGAACGGTGAAGCAGTACACCCTTACCCCGAGAGGCGACGTCGACGGGCTGATCCTCACCGACGGCACCGAGGTGAAGCTGCCGCCGCGGCTGTCGGGCGCGGTAGTGTTCACGGTCCGGCCGGGCGACCAGATTTCCGTACGCGGCATGCGGGCCCGGGCGCTCCCCCTCGTCGACGGCGCCTCGATCCGCAACGAGGCGACGGGCGCCAGGCTCACGACCCTCGGGCCGCCGGATCCAGCCGCCGACGGAACGGTGCTGAGCGGCCGCATCACGGCGTTGCTGCACGGGCGCCGGGGCGAGGTGAACGGGGCGCTCCTCGACGACGGCACCACCCTGCGGCTGCCGCCGCCCGAGGCGGCGCGCCTGAGCGCGACGCTGCGGGCCGGTCAGAGCGTCAGCGTCCGCGGGACGGTGGCGAAGAGCCCGC
>JAEWKL010000193.1 GCA_023386115.1 Pseudomonadota bacterium | reverse complement strand
GGTCGGCACCGTCGGCGGCGTGCTCGGGGTTCCGGGCGGCGGCGGCGCTCCCGGCGGGATGACTTCGGACGAGCAGAAGGCGCAGATCCAGGCGCAGCTCTCCGGCATGCAGGGCGGTCCGCAATACGACGCGGCCTTCGTCAACGCCTCGCTCCAGGGCCACCAGGAGGCGATGATGATTCACGGCACCTATGCCCAGAGCGGCGAGGATCCGGCCCTGCGCCGCATCGCCCGCGGAGCCCTGCCGCTGATCCGGCTGCACATCTCGCAGCTCTCCCAGATGCAGCGGATGATGGGCGCCGGCGCCGAAGGCTGAGCGGCGGCTCGACCGGCGGGCCGGCGCCTGGCGCCGCCGGCCACGATGATCATCCACCCCGGGCTCGCCGCCAGCGAGGCCGGGGTGAGGCTCGCCTCGGGTTCGGCGATCGGGCTCGGCGATTCTTGGACCCCCTCAATGCAAGCCGCCGATCGGAAGTTCACACCGCTCACGGCGACCGGCCGAATCAATGCGATACACTTCATCGAATTGCGCAACAGGAATAGTGATTTTATCATCCCTCGAGAGACGGGCGATCTCACGATTTGAGGTCTGACAGAACCTGATCCGAGGACAGAAATCGATGGAAAAAAATCATGACTTTCGCGCTCGCGTTCGGCCTGCTCGGCGTCAGCAGCGCGCGCGCGCAAGACGGATGCAAACCCGTGACCGCCTCCTGCTCGCAGATGCTGGCCAGCTGTGAAGGGAAATGCGGCACGACTGCCAATCCGGGCAAATGCTCCGCGCTGTATTGTGCCCCAGCCCTGCCGCGATGCACGGAGAGCGGCGTCTGGAGCACCAAGACATCGGCGACGTGCTGGAAGACGGGCAACCGTTCGTAGGCCCCTGATCGCCATCCGGACATCGGCATGGATACGGGTTCGTCGTCCCGGCATCGGCTCGAAGAGCGTGGGCTCGTTTCAGCCGGTCAAGCGGGATCCGCTTCCATCGGTGCAATCGGGCCGCAGAACGGCGGAGGCCTCAGCCGTCGGATGACCTCGACGCGCAACCGCCCCCAAGCCCGTAGGCCGGGGGCGCCTGTTCGTCCGTCAGTCCTTCAGATCCTTCTCGATGTCGGCGAGCAACGCCAGGTGCTCGCGGATCTGGCCGCGGGCGAGCTTGGCGACGCCGATCGTCTCGCGATCCTTGCCGCTGGCGAGGTAGGCTTCCTGGATCTTCAGGAGCGCCTGATGGCCCTCGATCTGGCCGCGGACGTATTCCAGGTCGAAGGCCTTGCCGGACTTGGCCTTTTCGAGCTTGTCCAGCATTGCCTTGCCCTTCGGATCGAGCTGCCCGGTCACCTCGGGCTCGGCCGGCGGCTTCACCTGGCCCGACGCGGTCTGGGTCGGATCGCGCATCGCCTTGAGCACGTCGGCGATGGTCTCCTGCTCGGCGACCTCGAAGCCCGCGAACTGCTTCACGTCGTCGTCGGAAGCCTTGGTGAGCGCGACGCGGCTCGTCGCCAGGGAGGCGGACCCGGCCGCGAGGGTGTCGGAGACGTAACGGGCCTCGGCCTCGCCCATCCGGGCGCCGGTATTGCCGGTCGCCGCCGCGGTCGGGCCGCCCTGCAGCTGCGCGAGCGCCACCGTGGCAAAAGAGGGAATGGCCACGGCCGAAGCGATGGCGGTCAGTGCGAGACGACGATTCATGGGACACCTTGCTCTTGGCATGAAAAAGTGTTGGCGGTGAGAAGTCTCGGGGTGCGAGGTCTCGGCGGTGAAGACGCGTGCCGGCGAGCGGTCTCGGCAGCGGGAAGTGCCCAGGCGTTGCGCGTCGGGCGTCGGCTCTCCTGAGAGCAAGCACTAACGTCGCGACGGAAGAGGGGGTTTCAGCGTCGCCTTTGGCAAATCGCGCCGGTCGCCGCGCCGAGGCGCGCGGCGCGCGGCGCGCGGCAGGCGTGACAGGCCACGGCCCTGCTCCGTTCGCGCCCGCGGGCTACACCCATCGGTGAGGTTACGCCGATCGTCGCTAACGTGTCGTCTGACGATGACAGGGCTCATGATCGGCAAGGCCAGGGTCGGCGAGTCCTGAGGGTCGACGCCCGCGATCGGCGGAACGGCCGCAAGAGTACGGAGGCGGGGGATGACCACGATCTTCTTCGGACCGCTCCGCACGGCCGCGGACGCCAGGCAAGAGAGCGTCAAGCCAGCGAGCGTCAAGCCAGGGAGCGTCAAGCCGGTCGCGTTCGTGTGCTGCTCGGCGATCATCGTCTGCCACATCGTCGACCGGCGGCGGGTGACCAAACCGTAATCTGGCGGCGAGGTCCGAGCCATCCGGCCGCGCGCACTCTGCCACCTCGGCGGCCCGACGGGCGGCCGCACGAGGACCTTGAGTCATGCGACGCAGTCTCACCACCGGGGCATTGGCGGGGATCGTGAGCGTGGGGATGCTCGGCTGCGCCCTGGCGCAGGCGCCGCGGCCGATGCAGGTCGCCCACGCGGACGATAGGGGTGGCGATCGGCCGGGCGGACCCGGCGGCCGGCACCGTCTCAGCGCCGAGGATGTCCAGGCCTTCACCGACGCCCGCGTCGCGGCCCTGCATGCCGGGCTGAAGCTCACCGCCGACCAGGAGAAGCTCTGGCCGCCGGTCGAGGACGCAATGCGCAATCTCGCGAAGGTCCGGCGCGACC
>JAEWKL010000138.1 GCA_023386115.1 Pseudomonadota bacterium | reverse complement strand
CGCTCGCCACCCGCCGCGGCCGCCGGGGGGGGGTGGGCGGGGCGGCGCCAGCGCCGCAGGAGGCCGGCGATGCCGGTCGGCAGGAAGACGAGGATCGCCAGCATCATCAGGCCGAAGAACGCGAGGTAGCCCTCGCCGAGCACCCGCAGCCACTCGGGCAGGAAGGTGAGGAGCGCCGCCCCGACGATCGCGCCCGCGACCGAGCCCTCGCCGCCGACGATGAGCATCGACAGGAAGGTGATCGAGTGGGCGTAGTTGAAGTCGTCCGGCGAGACGAAGTGGACGTGGACCGCGAACAGGCATCCGGCGATCGCCGCGTAGATCGCCGACAGCACGAAGGCGGTGACGCTGACGCCGGTGACGTCGATCCCCGTCATGGCGGCGGCGGTCTCGTCGTCGCGCACCGCCATCATCGCGCGGCCGAGGCGGGAGGCATGGACGGCCAGCGCCGCGAGGCCGAGCAGGGCCAGCACCGCGAGCCCGAACCACAGGAAGGCCCGCTCGCCCTCGAGCTTGTAGCCGGCCAGCGTCAGGCCCGGAATCTGGGCGATGCCGTTGGTGCCGCCGGTCAGCTCGATCCAGTTCGCCGCGACGATGCCGAAGCTGACGTTGAGACCCAGTGTCGCCAGGGCGAGGTAATGGCCCTTGAGGCGCAGGAGCGGGTAGCCGAGCGCCGCGGCCACGAGGCCGGTTCCGGCGATGGCGGGGAGCGCGGCGAGCCAGGGCGACCAGCCGGCCTTCGTCGTCAGGATCGCCAGGCCGTAGGCGCCGAGGCCGACGAAGGCGGAGTGGCCGAGCGAGATCAGCCCGGCATAGCCGAAGGCGAAGTTCAGTCCGATCACCGCGATCGCGGCGATGACCGCCATGTTGAGGAGCCGCAGGGTGTATTCCGAGACGGCGAAGGAGAGGGCGAAGCCGGCCAGCACCAGCACCGCGAGGACGAGGGCGGAGCGCATGGCCGTCAGCCCCGGTCCTGGATGCGCTCGCCGAACACCCCTTGCGGGCGCAGGAGCAGGAACAGGATCATCGCCCCGAAGGCGATCAGGTCCTTGTAGGCCGACGAGACGTAGGAGGCGCCCAGGACCTCGGCGAGGCCGACGAACAGGCCGCCGGCGATCGCGCCCGGCAGGCTGCCGAAGCCGCCGATGATCGTCGCCGCGAAGGCCTTCAGGGCGATCGGGTCGCCCATGTTGACGTCGGCGAACCACATCGGCCCGAGCATCAGGCCGGCGACGCCCGCGAGCACGGCCGCCAGCGCCCAGGTGAAGGCGAGGAGCGCGTTGACCCGCAGGCCCATCAGCCGGGCCGTCCTCGCGTCCTGCGCGACCGCCCGCATGGCGATGCCCAAAGCCGTCCGGTTGAGAAGGAGCCACAGCAGCCCGATCAGGACGGCCGTCGCGACGACGACCGCGACCGCGTGGACCGGGATCACCGCGCCGCCTACCTCCAGCATCATCCCCTCGACCGGGGAGGGGAGGCGGAACGGCCATGAGCCGAAGGCGAGGAGGGCGGCGTTCTGCAACGTGATGCCGATCGCCACCGTCCCGATGATGATCGTGACGACCGGGGAGCGTCCGAGCGGCAGGTAGACGACGGCGTAGAACAGGAGGCCGAACAGCGCCATCAGGGCGAGGGCGCCGGCATAGCCGACCGGCAGCGGCCAGCCCGCATTCACCAGCGTCGCGACGCCCGCGAAGGTCCCCAGCATGACGAACTGGCCGGCGGCGAAGTTCACCACCCCCGTGGCGGAGTAGACGATCACGAAGCCGATCGCGGCGAGCGCGTAGACGCTGCCGAGGGCGAGCCCGTTCGTCAGGAGTTGGATGAGGTCAGCCATGTGCGGTCGCCGCGTCGTGTCGCCTCCCGGTCGCGTCAGTCGAGCTTGACGGTGGTGATGGCCTCGAGCGCCTTGGTGCCGGGCTTCGCCTTGACCACCGCGACGTCGTGCACGCCGTTGCCCTTGGGGTCGAACGTGAAGGCGTGGCCGATGCCGGGCCAGCTCTTCACGCCGGCGAGCCAGTCGCGCAGCGCCTTCGGCTCGGGGCCGACCTGGCGCATGCCCTCCGCCATCAGCATCGCGCCGTCGTAGTAGGCGAGGCCGTAAGCGTCGGCGTCCGTGCCGAACTTCGCCTTGTAGCGCTCGGCGAAATCCTTCATCCGCCCGCCGGCACTCGGATCGACGAAGGCGTCGACCACGCCCCAGACGTTGTCGAGGTCGGCCGGCGACAGGAGCTGGAGGGCGGCCGGAACGAAGGCCGCCGAGGAGGCGACGATCGGCATCTTGAGACCGAGCGCCTTGGCCTGACGCAGCAGCAGCGCGCCGTCCGCCGGGTAGCAGAACACGAAGATCACGTCGGCTCCGGCCGAGCGCAGGCGCAGGAGCTGGGCGGAGAAGTCCTTGTCGTTCTGGCCGTAGGCCTCGTTCGCCACGACCTTGAGGCCCGCCTCCTCCAGCCGCTTGACCGCCACCCCGGCGCCGCCCTGGCCGAAATCGTTCTGGATGGCGAGGATGCCGGGCTTCGTCGCCTTGAGCTGCGCGGTCATGAACCGGACCATCGCCTGCGCCGCCAGGCTGTCGGTCGGCCGGATCCGGAACATCCACGGATTGCCGCTCTCGGCGACCGCGTCGGCGCCGCCGGCATACATCACCGGGATCGCAGCCTTGGTGATTTCAGGCGCGACGGCGAGGTTCTGGGTCGAGTAGCTCGTCAGAAAGGCGAAGGGGGGCTTCGTCTCCTGCGCGAGCTTCACGAAAGCCGAGACGGCGGTGCTGTTCGACGCGCCCGCATCCTCGATCACGAGCCGGATCGGCCGCCCCTTAATCCCGCCGGCCTTGTTGATGTCCTCGGCCGCCAGCGTCAGCGTGTTGAAATAGAGCTTGCCGGTCAGGGAGAGCGGCCCGGTGGTCGGCACGGTCGCGCCGACGGCGATCGGCTCCTCGGCCGCCCGGGACGCACCGGCGGCCAGCATCGCGGCAGCCGCGAGGGCGAGGGTGGTCCTGCGTGTCTGAGCCATGATTCGACCTCCCGGCGCTTCACAAGACCGATGTTTCGGCCTATAAGTTCCGATTAACGGGAATTGGTTCCGTAATTCGGTTTGAGGGTACGATGGCACGGAGGATTGTCAACCGCGCTTCGGCGGGCAGTTCGGGTGAAACTCTAGGCGCCGTGCCCGATTCCGTTTCACCGCCCGGCGCCGGGCGCGCGGGCGAGGCCGGCGGCGAGGAGGCGCAGGGCGCCGGGCCGCTCGACCGCTACATGACGGTTCTCGAGCTGGTCGCGAGCTTTCCCGGCGCGATCACGATGAGCGACGTGTGCACGCTGCTCGACATGCCGAAGACCAGCGCCCACCGGCTGCTGGCGGGCCTCCTCCGGGCCGGGCTCGTCGAGGGCGGGGGCCGGCACCGCACCTACAGCCTCGGCACCCGGCTCATCCGGCTCCTGCACATGTCGGCCGAGGATGGCTGGATCGTCGCGCTCGCGCGCCCGGCCCTCGAGGCGCTCACGGCGGAGCGAGGCGAGACCTGCTACCTGACGCGCCTTGTCGGGCACAGCGTGCGGGTCGTCTTCAGCGTCTCGCCGGAGGTGCAGTGGCGGAGCTACGTCCAGCCCGGCCTGGAGATGCCTCCGCACGCAGCGGCCACCGCGAAAGCCATCCTGGCCTTCCAGGAAACGGCCTTGATCCGGAAGGCATTGGAGCGGGATCTCACCGCGCTGACGAGCCAGACCCGGACGGCGCGGGACACGATCCTGGACGAGTATGCCGAGGTTCGCGCGAAGGGCTACGCGACCTGCATCTCGGAGATCGACGAGGGCCTCGGGGCCCTCGGCTTTCCGGTCAGGCTCGAGGACGGACCGGTCCTCTACAGCATCGGCCTGACCGGGCCGGTCCAGCGCGTGTTCAACGACGCTCTGCCCGTCCGCATCTCCAGCCTGGAGAGGACGGCCGCGAGCCTGAGCCGGGTGCTGTCACATGGCTCGCGGATCGCCGGCCGGACTTAGGATCGAAGGAGCGGCAGAATCCCGGCCGCAGGCCGCAGGCGACGACCGGCGCGGGCGCGACATGGCGGCCGGATCGCCGTCACGCGCCCGTGCCGCCCGGACGCGCGTCGCCATCGCGATCCGCGTGGGAGAACATCGGCCGCCCCGGCCGGTCGAGCCGCGCCGCGAGAATCGAGCCGCTGCCGCTCTCGGTGATGTAGAGCGTGCATCCGTCAGGGCCGCCGAAGGCGACGTTGGTGGTGTGGGCCTCGGCGCAGGTGCGGATGCGGTAGACCGGCTCGCCCATGGCATCGACGACCCAGACGGCGCCCATGCCGACATGGGCGATGAACAGCCGGCCGTCGACGTCGAGGGCGAGCCCGTCCGGGCCGCCCCAGCCGCCCGAGAGCTGGACGTAGACCCCGACCTTGGCGACCCCGCCGTCCGGGCTCAGCGGCACGCGCCAGACGCAGTTGCCGCGGGTCACGGCGAGGTAGACCATCGATTCGGTGAGGTTCATCACAAGGCCGTTGGGGCTCGGCACGTTGGCGAGCAGGCATTCGAGCCGGCCGGCGGCGGTCAGGCGAAACAGCCGGCCGGTCGGGTCGTGCAGCCCGGTCAGGCCCTGGTCGGTGAAGTAGAGGTCGCCGTTGCTGGCGAAGAACAGGTCGTTGCAGCCCTTGAAGGGTGCCAGGCTGGCGCGGGTGAGGAAGGGCCGGACGCGGCCGTTGACCGGGTCCATCTCCATGATGCCGTGCTTGTAGTCGGCGATGAAGATGCGGCCGTCCTTGTGGAACTTCAGGCCGTTGGGCCAGCCGTCATACTCGGCCGCGACGTGGAAGGTCCCGTCCGGCGTGATCCGGTAGACACGCCCGTTCGGCAGGTCGACGCACCACAGGGTGCCGTCGCGATCGACCGACGGTCCCTCCAGCAGCGACGTGGCCGGCCCGCCTTGCGGCTGGTGGCGCGCCCACTCGTTGTCGGGCGAGGCCCGGCGGTACGCGTCGGGCAACCGGGCGAACACCGTCGTCTCAAGGTCTTTCGGCGGCTGGAAGAACATGCACCGGTCCCGGGTTGGCGGGGAGGGAAGGGGCGCCCGCGCCGATCGGGTGTCGGGCGAGCAGGAAGACCGAGGCGGCGCCGACGAGGAGCAGGCCGCCCGCCACCAGGAAGGCCGCGTCGAAACTGCCGGTGGCCTGGACCACGTAGCCGGTCACGATCGGCGCCAGGATGCCGAAGACGTTGCCGCCGAGGATGAGGAGCCCCGTCGCCCGCCCGGCATCGGCGGAGGAGGCGATGAGGTCGCCGACGAGGGCAATGTTGAGGGCGACCGTCGAGGCGACGCCGCCGAGCGCGACCATGATCAGCACGAGCACGAGCGGCACGCTCGACGTCACCGGCGCGAGCAGGATGACGGCGCCTGCGAGCATCGCGAGGGCCGCGACGCGCCGGCGCTCGCCCGAGGCCGCCGCCGCGGCGTCGAGGCGCATGTCGCTGAAACGTCCGACGAGGGTCGTGAGGACGACCGCGCCGAGATAGGGGATCGCCATCATGGCGCCGCTCTTGAGCATCGGCATTCCGCGCTCGGTCTGGAAGTAGTTGGGCAGCCAGGTCAGGAACAGGTACTGGGTGTAGACGGCGCAGCCCTGCGTCAGCATCAGTCCCAGCATGGCGCGCGAGGCGAGGAGCCGGCCGAGCGAGGAGGGCGCCGCCGCGGGCGCCGCGTCCGGCTCGCGCTCGCCGAGAATGAGGTCGCGCTCGCGGGGATCCAGCCAGCCCGCCGCCTCGGGGCGGCGATACCAGACGAGCCAGGCGGCGAGCCACACGAACCCGGCGGCGCCGCAGGCCAGGAATGCCGCACGCCAGCCCGCCACCTCGACCAGCCAGGCGAGCGCGATCCCGCCGACAGCCGGCCCGAAATAGGCTCCAGCGTTGAAGATCGCCGCGAACAGAGCCCGCTCCGAGCGCGGGATCCACTCGCGGATGACCCGGCCGGCCGCCGGATAGGTGGTCGACTCGCCGATGCCCATGGCGATGCGGGCGAGGATGAGGCCGCCGAGCCCGGAGGCGAGACCGGTCAGCGCCGTGGCCGCCGACCACAGTCCGATCCCGGCGGCGTTCACCGCCCGGGAGCCGAAGCGGTCGACCAGCATCCCCATCGGCACGAGGCAGACGACGTAGAGCCACAGGAACGACGAGAACAGGTAGCCGAGCTCGACCGGCGTGATGCCGAATTCCCGCGTGATCGACGTCGCCGAGACCGAGAGGACGACGCGATCGACGTAGTTGATGGTCGCCAGCGCGAACATCAGGACGTAGATCCAGATCCGGCGTTTCGGCATCGGCATCTCCCGCTCGTCGTCCCGGCTCATCGGTTCTGGTGGCGCGGCTGCCAGCGCAGCAGGTAGGCTTGCATCCGCTGGATCCCGGCCGAGAGCACGATGCCGACGATCATCAGCACGAACACCGCGACCATCATGCCGGCGGCTTCGCCGCGCGCCTCCGACTCGATGATCAGGCGCCCGATCCCGAACTCGGCGCCGATGAACTCGCCGACGATCACGCCGATCAGCGCGAACGACACCGCGGGCGTCAGCGAGGCGAAGACCCAGGCCATCGTCGAAGGGACGATCACCGTCCGGGTGATCTGCCACTCCGAGGCACCGAGGAGCCGCGAGGCGTTGACGTAGTCGGGATCGACCGAGCGCGCCCCCTCGAAGGTGTTGAAGAATACCAGGAACACCACGACGATCCAGGACGTCGCGATCTTCGAGGCATCGCCGATGCCGAAGGCCAGGATGATGATCGGCGCGAGCGCGATCCGGGGGATCGAGTTCACCGCGGTGACGAAGGGCGAGGCGATCTCGGCGAGCCGCGGCGAGCGGCCCAGCAGCAGGCCGAGCACGACGCCGCTCGTCACCCCGGTGAGGAAGCCGAAGAACGTGTTGCGCAAGGTGACGAAGGTCGCGAACCACAAATTGTTCTCGTAGCGCGCGGTGCAGGCCGCGAAGGCGGTCCCGCCGGGCATCGCCCACTCGCCGGGTTTCGGCTGCAGGCAGCTCAGGCGCAGGAACTGTTCGAAGATCTCGGAGGGCCGCGACACGAAGTAGGGGTCGAACAGGTCCGGCACCGCCCAGGGCGCGTAGGGCTTGAGGCTCCAGGCCCATTGCCACAGGGCGAGCAGGACGGCGACGATCGCGACCTGCCAGGCGAGCGTCGAGAGCGGCCGGCTCATGATCTGCGCGCCTTCTTGAACTCCTCGCCGAGCGCGTGCCAGATCCGCGAGAACAGGGTGGCGTATTCGGGCGTCTCGCGCATCGCCACGCCGTCGCGCGGACGGGGGAACGGCACCTCGAAACTGTCCTTGATCCGCCCCGGGCGGGCGGAGAACAGGATGATCCGGTCCGACAGGGTGAGCGCCTCGCCGAGATCGTGGGTGACGAACAGGACCGTCTGCTTCTCCCGCTCCCAGATCTTGAGCAGCACGTCGTGCATGTCGAGCTTGGTGTGGGTGTCGAGGGCGCCGAACGGCTCGTCCATCAGCAGGATCTCGGGCTCGCGCACGAGCGTGCGCATCAGCGAGGCGCGCTGGCGCATGCCGCCGGAGAGCGAGGCCGGATAGGCCGCCTCGAAGCCGGTGAGCCCGACCCGGGCCACCGCCCGGGCAACCCGCTCGCGCCGCTCCGCCTTGCTCAGGCCGGCGAGTTCGAGGCCGTAGCCGATATTGTCGGCCACATTCCGCCAGGGAAACAGCGTATCCTTCTGATAGACGTAGCCGACCTGCGGCGTGGTGCGGCCCGGCACGACCGCCTTGCCGTCGATCAGGATCGTGCCCGACGTCGGGGCGAGCAGGGTCGCGATCATGTTGAGGACCGTGCTCTTGCCGGAGCCCGAGGGGCCGAGCAGCGACACGAACTCGCCCTGGCGCACGCTGAACGAGACGTCCTCGACCGCGTCGATCCGGCGGCCGTGCAGGGCGAACGACTTTGAGAGGCCACGCACGTCGACGCGCACGGGCGCGAGCGCGGCCTGTGCCGGGGGTTCGGCAAGCGCCAGCATCACGCCGGGTACTTCGCGGCGGCGGCCTCGGCGAAGCGCGCCGCGTAGACGGATTCGAGCGGCAGCCGCTGCACGCCGGTCATCTCCCGGAACCAGACCTTGGCGCCGCGGTCGAACGCGGCCTGGTCGATCAGGCCGGCCGGGTTGCCGACCGCCTTGGTCGCCTTGATCTCGATCAGGTTCGACTCGCGCGAGGTCGAGCCGACGAAAGGCTCGATGGCCCCGTAGATCTCTTCCGGCTCGTGCTTGTCGACCCACTGGCCGGCGCGCATCACGGCGTTGGTCCAGGCCTGGACCAGGGCCGGATCGCGGTCGATGCGCGCTTGCAGGCAGTAATTCACTGTCACCGGCACCGTGCCGCCGATCACGGCATTCCAGTTGCGCGGATCGGAGCCGTCATAGAGCAGCTTGCCGTAGCCCTGGCGCTCGACCTCGCCGACGAGCGAGTAGGTGTTGATGAGGACGTCGACCTGCCGGGTCTTCAGCGAGCCGAGCATCGTGTCGACGTTGCCGACGCCGAGCCAGGTGACCATGCCGTCATAGCCGAGCTTTTCCAGGAAGTAGGTCGACCAGACATGGGTGGTGCCGCCGATCGAGGAGACGCCGACGAGGGGCTTTCGTCCGTCCGGGCGCTTCCAGGCGACGAACTTGGCGAGATCGGTGATGCCTTGCGCGTAGAGGTCGGCCCGGATCATGAATTGCAGGCCGGCGGCGATGCGGTCGACGGCCGTGAGCGCTTGGCACGGGCGCCCCTTGTTGGTCAGCAGCATCGGGTGGACGAAGTCGGCGAGCGCGAAGTCGCCCTGGCCCGAGGCGATGATCTCCCGGGTCTTCACGCCGGACCCGCCCTGGACGAGGCGGCTGTCGAGGCCCTCGTCCTTGAAGTAGCCGAGGCCTTGGGCGGCGAACATCACCATGTAGCTGCAGGTCGCGACCGGATAGATGCCCTTGGCGGCGGTCGCCGCGCGGGCGGCGCGCGATCCGGCGAGCGCCGCGCCCGCGCCGAGCGCCGTCACCACATGGCGCCGGGTCAGGATCGACACCTTCGGCAGGGACGTCATGGCTCGCGGTCTCCCGGTCGAGAGTGGAGGAAATGTCGGGCCGTCAGCCGGCGAGGCGGTCGAGCGAGGCCAGCACGGCGTCTCCCATGGCGGCGGTAGAGACCGCGGCGTGCCCGGGTTCGGCGATGTCGGCGGTGCGGGCGCCGTGCGCCAGGGCGTCGCCGACCGCCCTCTCCAGCAGGATCGCGTCGTCCGGCCGCCCGAGGGTCAGGCGCAGCATCATCGCGACGCTCAGGATCGACCCGAGCGGGTTGGCGATGCCCCGCCCGGCGATGTCGGGGGCCGAGCCGTGCACCGGCTCGTACAGGGCCGGGCGCCGTCCCTGCGCGTCGGCCGGCCCGAGCGAGGCGGAAGGCAGCATGCCGAGCGAACCCGCGGCCATCGCGGCGCAGTCCGACAGGATGTCGCCGAAGATGTTGTCCGTGACCATGACGTCGAACTGCGCCGGCGCCCGCACGATCTGCATCGCGGCATTGTCCACATACAGGTGGGACAGCGCGACATCCGGGAATTCCTCGGCCTGGAGCGCGATCACCTCCTCGCGCCACAGCACGCTCGCCTCCATCACGTTGGCCTTGTCGACCGAGCAGAGCTTGCCGCGCCGGCTGCGGGCGAGTTCGAAGGCGAAGCGGGCCACCCGCCGGATTTCCTGGGTGGTGTAGCTGTTGGTGTTGAAGCCGCGCCGGCTGCCGTCGGGCCGCGTCTCGATCCCGCGCGGCTCGCCGAAATAGATGCCGCTCGACAATTCGCGCACGATGACGAAGTCGACGCCCTCGAGGACGCGCTCCTTCAGCGGCGCCGACGCGGACAGGGCCGGATCGGTCACGATCGGGCGCAGGTTGGCGTAGAGGTCGAGGGAGCGGCGCAGCTTGAGCAGGCTGCCCTCGCGGCGCGCTTCCGGCGGGACCTCGGCGGTTTCCGGGCCGCCGGTGGCGCCGAACAGGATCGCATCGGCGCTCTCGATGGCCGCGCGGGTCTCCGGCGGGATCACCTTGCCGGTGCGGCGGTAGGCCTCGAGCCCGAACTCCGCCTCCGTTACCTCGACCGGCAGGCGCCGGCGCTCGGAGAACCACGCCAGCACGCGGCTCGCCTGGGCCGTGACCTCCGGCCCGATGCCCTCGCCGCCGATCACCGCGACGCGCATCATGTTGGTCCCGCTCATGCTCGTTCCCCCGCCGCATCCCGCGCCGCGTACACCCAGGGCCGCGCCTGCCGGTCCCGCTCCTGGAAGCGGGCGATCGCGTCGGCCTGGCGCATCGTCACGCCGATCTCGTCGAGCCCCTGCAACAGCGCGTCGCGCCGGCGCGCCTCGACCGCGAAGGAGAAGCGCGTCCCCGAGGGCGAGACGACGACGCATTCCTCGAGGTCGACCGTGACCTTGCCGGCACCCTGGCTTTCCTCGACCTCGCGGGCGAGGCCGGCCACGATCGCCTCGTCGAGGACGACCGGCAGGATGCCGTTCTGGAAGCAGTTGTTGAAGAAGATGTCGCCGAAGCTCGGCGCGACGACGCAGGCGATGCCGCGCTCCTGGAGCGACCACACCGCGCCCTCGCGCGACGAGCCGCAGCCGAAGTTGCGCCCGCCCAGGATGATCCGCGCCTCGCGGTAGGGCGGCCGGTTGAGGATGAAGTCGGGATCCTCCGATCCATCCGCCCGGTAGCGCAGGGCGCCGAAGCACCAGGGCGCGAGCGTGCCGCGGATGCCGTTGCCGACCAGCCGCTCGATGCGGATGATCACGTCGGTGTCGATGTTCTCGATCAGGATCGGCGCGGCCACGGCCTCGAGGCGGGTGAAGCGGTTCATCCGGCCCTCCTGACGGCGGCGATGGCGCCGGCGAGCGC
>JAEWKL010000002.1 GCA_023386115.1 Pseudomonadota bacterium | reverse complement strand
CCGTGTAGTAGTCGGCGATCGAGATCGCCTCGTTATGCGTCACCAGGAAGCCGAACTGCGCCTGCGCGGTCGGGGTCCAGGAGCGTACCCGGGTGTCGGCCCCGGGCTGGAGCAGGTAGATCGCCGGTGCGTCGTTCGGGAGCGTGCGGCCATTCTCGGGCATCCAGGTCTCGTGGGTGCCCCAGCCCAGCTCGGCCGGCTGGTTGCCCTCGGAGACGAAGCCCTCGACCGACCAGGTGTTGACGAAGACACCGCGCGGCTTCTCCGACTTGGCGCGCTGGGTGTCGCGCTCGGCGATGTGAACGCCCTTGACGCCGAGATCGCGCATCAGCGCGGCCCATTCGGCCTTCGACGTCGGCTCGGGCCGCTCCAGGCCGGTATCCTGGGCGATGTTGAGGAGCGCCTGCTTCACGAACCACGACACCATGCCGGGATTGGCGCCGCAGCACGAGACGGCCGTGGTGCCACCGGGTCTCATGGTGCGTGCTTCGAGGATGCGGCTTCTGAGCGCGTAGTTCGTACGTTCCGCCTGGCTGGCCTGGGCATCGAAGTAGAAGCCCGGCCAAGGCTCGGCCACGGTGTCGATGTAGAGGGCGCCGAGCTCGCGGCAGAGCTCCATGATCGCCCGCGACGACGTGTCGACCGAGAGGTTGACGCAGAAGCCCTGGCCGCCGCCCTCGGTGAGGAGGGGGGTGAGCACGTCGCGGTAGTTCTCAGGTGTCAGCGCGACGGTCTCGAAGCGCAGGCCGTGCTTCTCGGCCAAGCCCTTGTGGGTGTCGACCGGGTCGATCACCGTGAAGCGGGCGCGATCGTACTCGAAATGGCGCTCGATGAGCGGCAGGGTGCCGCGGCCGATCGAGCCGAACCCGATCATCACGATGGGGCCGCTGATGCGGCCGTGCACGGGCCAGCGGAGTCCGGTCATATCCTGCATTCCTCAATCTGGATGATGATGGTCGCGGCTCGGCCGCGACCACGGGTTCTTCCCCACGGGCCGCGAGAGAAGGGTTCTCGGCGTCGCGCAGTTCAGAATTCGTTGGGAAATCGAGACGTTCGCGGCTCGTCCTCGATGAAGCGGAGATCCACGCTCTCGACCTCGATCTCAGCTTTCGACCGGCCAAGCCGTCGCAGAAGAAGACTCTATCCCCTGCCCTTAACCCAAGAAGAGGATCTTGATGGGACTGGTGACGGAAACATCTTCATTCGAACCGTGAAACTCAGCCGGATGCACGAGGACGCGCGTGTGCGGCTCCGGATTGCAGCCGATCCGGCAGGTGATACCAACGGCCTAAGATGCTGACGCATCAGGCCGTTGATCCATCTCGAATTTTCGACGCAAAGCCAGAGGCTTGGCGAAAATTCGAGAACGGAACCAAAGGTCGTTTTCAACGACCGTTGGTATGACACGGCAATTCACCGAGACGACGTCCTGAGACGACGTCCTGAGACGACGTCCTCCTGCAGATCGAGCGCGGGACAGAGCGTCGCCCACCGCAACTCCGAGGAAGACATCCGATGGCGCGATCTGCGCGGACGCCTGCCGCAAGACCGAATGCGACCAGACGATCGAAGTCGTAGTTGGACACCATGATCGGCGGGAATTCCCGGACCACGTTCATCCTGGCACCTCACAGCATGAGCGCTCCGCCAGGCGAGAGCCGGCAGAGTCTATTTTGGCGCGGTTCGGCGGGACTCGCGTGTCGAAGGACGGAGATGTGCTGGAGATCTACCCCTGGAGCGGGTCTAGCCTAGAACGGCAGACCAGGCGCCAGGGCTAATTGCCTGCTTGCAGGCTGCCCGCGCGCGCCAGAAGGCGGATGCTTTGAAGGCGGTTCGACATGATCAGATCGATCATAGGCTAAGCCGTAGAGGAGTCAACCAAGTCAGCCAGCTGCTTCGGCGCGTCGGGAGCGGCTCGGTTGCGCACGGGTGGCCAATTGACAACCGCCACGGCAGACCCAATATTCAAGGCGCCATGTGTTCCTCCTCGCCTTCCAACCGTGACCTGCTCAGGGCAGGCAGCCTGATCGCGGGCGAGTAGCCCCGAGCCGTCGGCGCGACAGCGCACTCAGCTCGGGGATGGCGGACGGTTTGTGCCAGAGCGCCGGCACGCCGCCACAATAGGAACCTCATCCGACAACTTCTTCGAGTCCGACGTGCAAGCCTTCGAGGCTGCATACGGACGAGACTGCGTCGTGCGTCCCTATCGCCGAACCATCGGTGGTCGCGCGGCGTCGGAGTGCAAGACATGGACATCCCCGAAGACACCCTGCCCCAAGACACCGTTCCAGAAGGCACCCTGCCGGCCACGGATCCGCAAAGCAGCGGCGAGACCGGAACACGCGAGCGTGGCCGGAACATCGTGCCGCTTGCGGGTCGGATCCTTCCTTACTCGAGAAGGAACTATCCGACCTTCCCAACTCGGGGGCAGATCGACGACGCGACGCTTGTCGACGACGCGACGGGCGACGATCCCGGGCCCACCGCCGCCTGATCCGTAGAACGATCGAAGAAGGATACGAATTCCGATGAAAACCGCGCCTGCTGCAGGCAAGCCGCGCATCAAGATGACGGCGGAGGACCATGCACGTCTGTCCAGGCTGGCTGCGGCCGCCACGGACAGCATGCCGGAGGTCGCCTCGTTCCTTTCCGAAGAACTCGACCGTGCCCGGATCGTGCGGAGCGCGAGGGAGCGGGGCGAGTTCGCGCAGATGGGATGCCGGGTGGAATTCCGGGACGACACGACGGGCCGATCCCAGATGGTGACCCTGGTCTATCCCGGAGAGGCGGACATCGAACGCGGCCGGGTGTCGGTCCTGACGCCGATCGGCTCCGCGCTGATCGGATTGAGTGCCGGTCAGTCCATCGATTGGGAAACCCGTTCCGGCAGCGTCAAGCGCCTGACGGTACTCGCCGTCGAGGAGCCGGAGACGGTCTAGTAGCGTGTTTTCCATGCTCGCCGCCTGGAGACCGCTCCTCAGGCGGCGGCTTGGCTCGCAGGTGAGCGCGAGCGCGCAGTCGTCGTGGCACCTGACGTGGTACCGGGTGACGTCCTGACCATGCCTACGCGCCTGGAATATAGCGACGACGACACAGATCAGGTGGAACGCATGACGCTGGCATATCCCGGTCAGGAACACCGGGACGAACAATGCATCTCGGTTCTCGCTCCGCTCGGTGGGGCGGTTCTCGGCTCGTCGAAGGGACGATCCTTCCGGTGGCGGACGTCGTCGGGGTCTTGCGCGGCATGACGGTTCGACGGGTACGATTCCAACTCGATCGGACCACCGAGCTGATGAACCTGGGCTTCTGATCGGCCGCTACGGCAGACATATGGCCGGGCATCCTCCGGCCAGGCTTTCCGGAGCACGGGGCCACGGATCGTCCGGCGGGTGTTCAGAGGAGGCGACGGGCCATGCGCGACGATCGTTCCGGAAAGGGACCTGTGGGTCACAAAGCCCGAGATGGACCTCCAGGCGGAGATCTCGGCATCGGGGCGAGGTTCCTGCGCCTGGCTCTGTCTCTGGCGATCGTCCTGACGGCCGTCGTCGCCTTCGTTTCGGTCCTCGGGTCCGGCGAACGATGAGGGGCGGCGCACCTGTCGCGGGGGCGTTCGAGCGGGATCGGGGCCCGCGAGATGGGTGCCCAGGTATTTCGACGCGAATGCCTGCACCCCAAGGATCTGCACTCTTCTCGCCAGTTGCTTAACCAGCAGGTCCTTGAATTTCGTCAAATAATAATTAAAGTAATGCTCGTCATGTTTATTTCATGTCGTCCTTTCAACCAGAGAGCTGGCCGCCTCGTCGCAGGCCGATAGCCCCGATGCCGGCGAGCGACGGCTCGCCGCTCGGGGCGAAGACGGTCCAATCCAGCCAGCTCGACGATCCAGGTACGGCTTCGAGGCCGCCACGCCGGCGGCCGGAACGCGCGCGGACGGTCTCCGCGAACGCGCACGCGCAGGTCGGGCTCACTTCCACTCAGGCTTCGGCCGACGTCTTCCGTGCAGGAGGAGGCTCATGCGCATTCTTGTCGCCACCGACTTCTCGCCACGCTCCCAGAGGGCCGTGCGGCGAGCCGGCATCCTGGCCAGGCAGCATGGAGACGACGTCCTGCTGATGCACGTCGTGGACGGGGCGCGGCCCTGCGAGGTCGCGCGCGACCTCCGCGAGGCGCAACGGATGATCGTCGAGCAGATCGCGGTCATGCCGGAACTCGTCCGCGTGGAATGCCGGCCCCTCGTCGTCGCAGGGTGCCCAACCGACGCGATCCCGGAGGCGGCGACGGTCCGCGAGATCGATCTCATCGTGGTCGGCGCCCCCCGTCAGGGGGCCCCGCGCGACCGTGGGCGGACAATCCGCCGCCTGATCCGCGCCGCGCCATGCCCGGTCCTCGTGGTCGGCCGGTCCGCCACAGGCCCCTACGCCGGCGTCGTGCTCCCCGTCGACTTCTCCGAGGCCTCGGCGCAGGCGCTGCGCAGTGCGGCGTCGCTCGGGCTTGCGGACGACGCCCACCACGTCACAGTCGTCCACGCGTTCGAGGCCCCCGGCAAGCCGAAGCTGTCCGCATTCGGCATCGGGCGCGAGCACATCGACGGCTACATCGAGAACTGGCGCTCCTCGGCCGCCGAGGAGGTCGAGGCCTTCCTCGAAGCCGACGGTCTCGCAGGACGGAACTGGTCGAGGCGGGTGGAGGAAGGGCCTCCGGACGAGGTCATCCTCCGCCTCGCCGCACGGATGCCTTCGGAGCTCCTCGTGATGGGCACGCATGCCCGGACCGGGATCCGGAAGGCCCTCCTGGGAAGCGTCACGGAGGACGTGCTCGCCGCTGGCGGAACGGACGTCCTGGTGGTCCCGCCGCCCCGACCTGGTCCCTTGCGGCAGAGACCGCCTTCGTTCGAGCCCCCGGATCCTCGGGCGGGGCGGCCGGCCCTGAGGGTCGTGACCGCGTGAGCGGTCGCGATAGCCTCGCTCCCGTGAGTGAGCCACGGCAGAACAGCGCGGGTTTTGACAACACCGCCGCGGCGGACTTCGAGCCGCGTTCACCGGGTGTCGGCAGGGATGGCTCGATGAGGATCATCGCCACGCGGGCGACGGCTGTCGCCGCCATGCTGCTGGTGCTGGGCCTGGCACGCTGGCTTGGCCAGTTCGGCACATCCTTCGTGATCGCGGGCTGCCTCGCCGCCGCCGCGTCGCTCACCGCGATCCTGGTTCTCGCCCGCCGGTGAAGGTGACATGTCTCGGGCGCCACCCGGACACGCTCTTCAAATTAGGCCGGACGGAGTTCGTCGGAGGGCGCAGCCGCGCCGCGCGGGTCCGAGCGCCACGTCCGCAGCCGCTCCAGTGCGAGATAGATGACCGGGGTCGTGTAGAGCGTCAGCACCTGGCTCACCGCGAGGCCGGCCACGATGGCGTAGCCGAGCAGCTGCCGGAGCTCCGAGCCGGACTGGGCACCGAGCCCGATCACCGCGATGGCGAGCATCAGGAGCGACGTGCCGATCGGCCGCCGGATGACGATCTCCGAGATGGTCACTGACGTGCCTCCGCCCGGTCCGAGGAGAGCTGCTCCGCCGGACCGGATTCCGCGACGCGCGTGCCGTCGGCCAGCCGGTACTGGCCGCTCACGACGACATGGTCGCCCGCCGCGATGCCCTTGGTGACGACCGTCCGGTCGTCCTGGATCGCGCCGATCTCGAGGGGCCGCCTTTGGGCGCGGCCGTCCTGGACCACCCAGGCGGAGTAGCCGTCCGGCCCGCGCTGCACGGCCGCGTTAGGCAGCGCGATCGCGTCCGGCCGCCTCTCGACCACAAGCCGGACCTGGACGAAGGCGCCGGGCCAGAGCTTGTGGTCCTGGTTCTCGAACCGGGCCTTGAGCTTGATCGTTCCGGTCGTGGTGTCGACCTGGTTGTTGATGACGTCGAGCACGCTGCGATCGAGAACCGCCCTTCCCTCCTGATCGGAGGCGATCACCACGGGTTTGCCGCGTTCGAAGGCGGCGGTGACGGCGGCGAGATCGGACTGGGGCAGCGGGAAATCGACCGCGATCGGCTCGATCTGCGTCATCGTCAGCAGGTTGCTGATCGGGCTCACAACATTGCCGATATCGACGTGGCGCAGGCCAGCGACGCCGGTGAAGGGCGCGACGATCGTCGACCATTCGCGGTTCAGCTGCGCGGTCTCGATCGCGGCCTTGTCGCCCGCGATGGAGGCCGTCAGGGCGTCGACCTGGGCGACCTCGTTGTCGACCGTCTGCTGGGTGGAGAAGCCGCCCTGCGCCAGGAGGGTCTGGTCGCGAACCAGGTTCTTCTCGCTCGCGACGAGATTCGCCTCGTCCTGCTTCAGCTTCGCCTTCGCCTGGTCGAGAGCCGCCTGGAAGGGGCGCGGATCGCTGCGCACGAGCAGGTCGCCCGTCTTCACGACGGCGCCCTCCCGGAACGGCACCTCCGTGATCTGGCCGGTCACCTGGGGCGTGATGGCGGCCGTGTTCCAGGCCGTCACCGTGCCGAGCCCGGTCCGGGTGATCGCGATGGGCGAAGGTGCCGCGACTACGCCGGTGACCGGCACAGGCGACGGTGCGACCGCCGCCCGCGGCGCCGGCCGGCCAATCAGGCCCGCCCAGGGAGCAGAGGCCGCGCCCAGCAGGACCAGGAGCCCTGCCAGCGGCATCGCCCGCGTCGAACCGGCGCTCCGGAAGACGTTCTGGCCATTGCTCCCTGCCCTCCGCGACTGCGAACGAGGAAGAGGCCGGCCGAGCCGTCATGAAATCAGCCTGCCAGTTCTCGCAGGCGATGGACGGGGATCGGGATCCCCACTGTAAGTTCCATCAGGTCCGCCGGGGCGCAGGACCGGTCAAACGGGCGTCGCGCTCCGCGGCGCTCACGATTGGGAGCCCAGGATGAGGCTGACTCAAGACTTGGTCCGGCTGCCCGGCCCGCTCCTCCTGAAGCTCGGGCTGATCTTCCTCGTGTTCCTCCTTGCCCTCGGAGCCGTGCGGTACGAGATGCTCGGGCGGATCGGGCATGTGAGCGTCATGTCCGGCCAGGCCCGGAACCGCTGGCTGGACTCGGTTCGGTATCTCGCCGACCTCAACCATCACATCTCGGATGTGCGCTCCGCCCAGGCCGAGCTCTTGCTCCCCGCCTCGCAGACGAGCGGAACCACCTCGAACCGGCCGGCGCTGGACCGCGCGCTCGCGGAGGTTCGGGCCGGCATCGACCGGTACCGGGGCGTCGAGCACGATCCGGACGAGTCGGCCGCGGTCGATGCATTCCTGCGCCTGTGGGACCGATATCTGTCGGATTGGTCAAGGGTCGCGGCAGCGCTCGGGGCGGGCACCCGGAACGAGGCGATCGCGATCTTCACCGGCGACGCGGAGCGGAGCTACCAGACGGCCCGGGGCGCCATGTTCCAGCTCAGCGTCTCGACCGAGGACCGGGCTGTCGAGGCCCGCGACCGGGTGGCACGCGCCTTCGAGGAGACCAAGCGGTGGCTCTCCACGATGAGCCTCGCCGTCCTGATCCTCTTCCTCGTGCTCGCCGCCTATCTGTGGCTCGCGGTCTCGCGGCCCCTGTTCCGGCTGAAGCAGCTGATGCTGCGGCTCGCCGCTCAAGATACCGCCCTGGCGATTCCCTACGCGCATCGGCGCGACGAGATCGGCGATATGGCCCGCTCCCTGGCGGTTTTCCGGTCCAACACGATCGAGCTCCTGCAATCGCGCACGCTGCTCGCGCACCAGGCCGAGGCGCTGTCGCGATCGCTGGCCGAGGCGACGACGGTCGCCAAGGACCAACGCAACTTCATCACCACGATCTCGCATGAGTTCCGCACGCCGCTGAACGCGATCGACGGCAATGCGCAGCGGCTCATCGCCCGGAAGGAAAAGGCCGAGCCGAGCGAGATCGCGGACCGCGCGAGCCGGATCCGGGCCGCCGTCTTCCGGATGACGAGCCTGGTCGGGAGCCTGGTCAACGCGATGGAGCTCACCCACGGGGCATTGCGGGCTCAGGTGGAGACCTTCGATCCGCGCGCGATGCTCGTCGAACTCGCGGCCTATTACAGGGACATCGGCATCGGGAGCGTAGAGGAGGATTTCGCCGACCTTCCGGCCGAGGCCGCCGGAGATCCGGAGCTCCTGAACCAGGCCATCAGCAACCTCCTGTCCAATGCGTTCAAGTATTCGCCCGACGGCGCGCGGGTGCGGCTGGCCGCCAAGGGGGTCGGCGGGGCGCTCCACATCACCGTGGAGGATAGCGGCCTCGGGATCCCACAGGACGAGATCGAGCACGTGCGCGAGCGCTACTACCGTGCGAGCAATGTAGGCACCTTCTCGGGCACCGGGATGGGCCTCAATCTCGTGGACGAAATCGTCCGCCAGCATGGCGGACGCCTTGCGATCCGGAGCGAGGAAGGCAGGGGCACGCGCGTCGCCATCACTCTGCCGAACGCGATCAGGACCGACCCATCGGAGCTAAGCCATGGCCCGAATCCTCTGCGTCGAGGACGATCAGGAGACAGCAACCCTCTTGTCCGAGGCGCTGGCCGAACTCGGCCACGACGTCGAGGTGGCGCATGACGGCGAGGCCGGCTTCGCGGCCGTCATGCGGCTGAGGCCCGACCTCGTCATCTCCGATATCCGCATGCCGCGGATGAACGGCTTCGAGCTGTTAGAGAAGGTCGCGGCGGTCGGCCGGCCCCTGGGCGACGTGCCGTTCATCTTCCTGACGGCGCTCGCCGACCGGGACAACGAGCTCGCCGGGCGCAAGCTCGGCGCCGACGACTATCTCACCAAGCCTGTCGATTTCGAGATGCTGGGCGTGATCGTCGAGAGCCGCCTGTTCGGCCGGCACGCGCCGCCCGATACCTCCATCCACCTCACGCCGCGGGAGAAGGAGGTCCTGGCCTGGGTCGGCCGAGGCAAGACCTCCTCGGAGATCGGCATCATTCTCGGCCTGCGCGAGCGCACGGTGAACTTCCACTGCGATCAGGCGATGCGGCGGCTCGACGTGATGAACCGCACGCAGGCCGTGGCCAAGGCGATGAGCCTTCGCCTGATCACCGTATAGAGCCGGTCGTGGTAGGAAGGCCCGGACTGGGCGTGATCGCGGTCGCGGGATCCGCCGTCCCGCGTTCCGGGAGCAGGTTCCGGTCGAGGTCAAGGCAGACGAGCAACTCGACATAGCTTGGATCGCCGCCGACATTCACCTCGGCCGAGCAGCGGCTTTTCGCGCCGCCCGACTATGTCGACCAGTTTCGGGCCAGCTGGCCCTCGGCCTCCTGCTCGTCTCGCAGGCAGGAAGCGGTGCTTTGCACGTCCGGTATCAGGATGAAGGCCGAATGGCACCCCGGCCAGATGTCGAGGCGCGGCACGGAGGCGGGCGCCGGGGCCGCAAGGTGCGTCGCCGCGGCGAGGGACAGGGGAACGAGGATCATGGTGGTGTTCCTTCCTGAGGAGGGGCGGCTGCCCGACTTCAGACCGCGGTCGGTCTCGGGAGCGAGCCGGCCGGACGCTGCCGCGCCCTGTTGCGGCGTGACGGTCCGGCCTCGGCCATCTGCGGAACGAGGTTCTCCGGCTGGGACAGCAGGCTCATCGCACGGGCGACGTCGGGCGCATGGCCGAAGGCGGCGAGTCGCGGCTCCTTCAACCGGTCGAAGGCCTGGAGGGAGGGATAAAGACGGAACGTCGGGGCATCACCACCTCCGGGTCGTGGCACTGTGATGCTCGGAAGGTGATGGTGGGCCGGACCCGCGTCAGCCTGTGAGAAGTGCCGACCCTCCGCTTGTGGAGCCGCGAGTTCTCACAGCCTGGATCGGCGCCCCGGATGAATAAATCTTGCCGGCCTTCCCGAGGAGCCGGCCATGAACAGCACGAGTGGCGAGTTGCAGCGAGTGTCCGCGGCGACCTGGATCGGCTTCGCCGCGATGGGGCTCGGCATGTTCATGGCGATCCTAGACGTGCAGATCGTCGCCACATCGCTCCCGACGATCGGCCAGGCGCTGCTCATCGGGCCCGACGAGATCAGCTGGCTGCAGACGGCCTATCTCGTCGCCGAGATCGTCGCGATCGCGTTGACCGGCTTCCTCACGCGCGTGTTCTCGATGCGCTGGACCTATGTAGGAGCGGTGGCCGCCTTCACGGCGGCCTCGGTCGGATGCGCCGTGAGCCACGGTTTCGCGGCGCTCGTGGTTTGGCGCGTCCTGCAGGGCTTCGCAGGCGGGACGCTTATCCCGACCGTATTCTCGGCGATATTCCTGATGTTCCCGACCGGGAGGCAGGGGCTCGCGACCACGCTCGCCGGGGTTCTCGCCGTGCTCGCCCCGACGGTCGGGCCGATCGCCGGAGGCTGGATGACGACGCGCTATTCCTGGCACTGGCTCTTTCTCGTGAACGTCGTCCCCGGGATCGTCGCGGCGGGCTCCGCGGCGCTGCTCCTCCCGACAGGCGATCTCGATCCCGGGGAGTTCGCTTCCATCGATTTCCGCTCCCTCCTGATGCTGGCGAGCGGGCTCGCGGCACTGGAGATCGGCCTGAAGGAGGCGCCGGGACGCGGATGGCTGTCACCCGTCGTGCTCGCGCTGCTCGCGGCCACGATCGTCGCCGGGGCGATCTTCATGCGCAGGAGCCGGAGGGCCCCGGTGCCCGTCGTCGAGATCGGCCTTTTCGCGGAGCGCCGCTTCGTCCTCGGCTGCGCCCTGAGCTTCGCCTGCGGCTTCGGCCTGTTCGGGTCGGTCTACCTGATGCCCGTCTTCCTCGGGTATGTGCGCGGGCACGACGCGCTGGAGACCGGGGCGATCATGCTGGCGACCGGGCTCGCCCAGCTCCTGGTCGCGCCGCTCGCGGTCGGCGCCGAGCGGCGCCTCGATGCGCGCCTGCTGACGGCGGCCGGGTTTGCGGCGTTCGGAATCGGATCGCTGCTCAGCGCCGGCCAGACTGTCGCGACCGACGAGGCCGGGATGTTCTGGCCCCAGGTCCTTCGCGGGACCGCAATCATGTTCTGCATTCTGCCGCCGACCCGCCTCGCGCTCGGCGATCTGCCTCCGGAGCGGATCGGGGACGGCAGCGCTCTGTTCAACCTGATGCGGAACCTCGGCGGGGCAATCGGGCTCGCGCTCATCGATACGGTGATCTACGGGCGCTCTCCCGGCTATGCCGTCGACCTTGCCTCGCGGCTTCGGGCCGGCGATCCAAGTGCCGCCACGGCCATCGGGATCTCGCCCGATCTCCTCGCCCGGAGCCTGCATGGGCCTATTGATGCGGCGGCGCAGGCCCTCGTCGGGCCGCTGATCCACCGCGCGGCCCTCACCGAAGCCATCAACGAAGCCTGGCTGCTCGTCGCGTCAGTGATGCTGGCCGCAGCTTTACTCGCCCCCTTCGTGCGCGGCGCCCGGTCAGTCAGGCCTGCCGCGCGGCCTCAAGAGCCGCGTCCTCGGCGCGAATGCGAATGCGAAGGACAAGGGCGTTGAGCACCGAGAAAAGAAGCGCGAAGGCCGGCAGCCCGAAGGCGAGCGGAAGCACCGCGATCTCCGCCGCCACGACCGCGTAGTTCGGATGGCGAATGACGCGATAGGGACCGGCAGCCACGCGGGGAACTCCCGGCAGGACGATGATGCGCGTCGTCCACCGTCGGCCGAGACTCAGCAGGATCCAGGCGCGCAGGATCTGAAGCCCGGCATAGAGAGCGACCCAGCCCACAGCGGCTTCCCTGTTCCATGCCAGTGCCGACAACCCGCAAAGCCACGCCGCATGGAGCAGGACGATCGCCGGATAATGCTCCCGGCCGACCTCGGACGCCCCCTCTGCCAGCAGGCGGCGCGTGTTGTGGCGGGCGAGCAGGAGTTCGCCGAGCCGCTGAAGGGTCACTAAGGCGAGAAGCGCAACGGACGCGGTCATGCGCAGCGCTCGATCGGGATGGAGGCGGCCGTGAAGCCGGGGCCCATCGCGAGAAGCAGGGAGATCTTGGGCAATCCGGCCATGATCGCCCGCTGGAGCACGAACAGGATCGTGGGGGCGGACATGTTGCCGTGCTCGCGTAGCACGTCCCGCTCATGATCGAGCGAACCATGGTCCAGGTGCAGTGCCTGTTCGAGGGCAGGGATGACCTTCCCGCCGCCGGGGTGGCAGATGTAGCGCCCCACCCGTTCGGGCGCGAGGTCGAGCCGCTCCAGCATGCCCGCCAGCGCAGGCGCGAGCCGGGTCGAGACAAAGGGCGGGATTTCGCGCGCGAGAATGACGCCGAGTCCCTCGGGATCGACACTCCAGCCCATCACGTCGAGTGTCCCGGGCCAGGTGTGCTCCGTGCCCCTGCCGATCCGCCCGAGGCCGGGCTGCCCGTCCGAACTGATGACGCAGGCCGCCGCGCCGTCGCCGAAGAGGGCCGCCGAGATAACGTCCGCCTTGTCGCCCCTGTCCCGGCGGAAGGCCAAGGTGCATGTCTCGACGGTGACGAGAAGCACAACCGAGCGAGGCTCCGCTGCGGCGAGCCGGCCCGCGAGGTCGAGGCCCAGCACGCCCCCTGCACAACCGGCGCCGAAGACCGGCACTCGGAGCACGTCCGGTCGAAGCCCGAGCCGGTCGAGCAGACGCGCTTCCAGGCTCGGTGCCGCGACGCCGGTGGACGAAACGGTGACAACCGTATCGACCCGGGCCGCAGGAATATCGGCGCGAAGGAGCGCCTGCCGGGCAGCGTCGACGAACAGCTCGCCGGCACCCTGGAGATAGGCCTCGTTCCTGTCGCGCCAGCTGCGGGGCGACAGGTACCAGGCGACCGGCATCACTGCGTGGCGGCTCTGGACGCCGGCATTGGCGAAGACGCGGCGCAGCTGTCGGTCGCCGCCCAGACTGTCTCCGAACGCCGTATAGGCGAGTTCGGCGGCCTGGGACTGATGGATATGGTTCGGCGGCACGGCCGTGCCGACCGAAAGCAGTGCGGGATTGGATGTCATGTCATCTCGAGCCAAGAGCGTCGCCCGAGGCAAGAGTTAGTCAACCCGCCTCACCGATCAGCCTGCGAAATCTTTCGGTACTCAGACCGCGGCGAGCGCTGCGCCCGAGCGGGTTGGGACGGCTCGGGAGTTGGGACGTTGAGGGGTGATGCCGATGCCTTCACCCTTGTCCGTCGATCGACGCGAGCGTGTCGTCTCGGCCGTTTCGGAGGGGGCGTCCTGTCATCAGGCGGCAGCTCGGTTCGGTGTCAGCGTGCGCGCGAGGACGTAAGGGCGGCCCGCGAGACTTGGTTCGAGAACCAGGACACCCTCGAACCCGACCTTGTCGGACGGCTCGAACGATCATCGAGCCATCCTAGCTCGGCGGCCCGGAGGTGCAGAGTCAGGGTACGCCGGACTCTGCACGCGCAGGCTTGTAGCGATCGGGGCCCGTCAAGGCTCGCAAGCAATCCCTCAGCCCGTGTCCGTCAGGGCTGCCGCGCAGATCGCCTTTGTCGGTTCCCTACGCCATCCCTGAGGCGACTCAGCGAGAGTGCCACAACAGCGGCTATCGCCGCTCTCGAAGGTCCGCTGTTGGGCCGATGCTGGCCAGCGCGAACTTACGATCGTCGAAGCCGAGCTTGCGGTCAGCTTCGATCTTCTTCCTCTCGGCACTCCAGGCAGCATGGGCAATGAACCACGCTTGCTTCTCTAAGGCGAAGATGGAGTGCAGCGCCTCCTCGCGGCGGATCGGCCAGAGGGCCTCGTTGTCGGCAGTCGAGTTTCTGTCGCCAGAGGCGGCAACGGTAACGAGGTAGAGGCTGAGCGGGCGTGTCTGGCCGTCGGGCATCAGCATGTCGGCGTGGGCCTGCGCGGCGATGGCGTCGGGCGTCTGCACCTTGCGAGCGATCGCCGTGGCGGCGTCACCCAACACCTGTCCGAGTTCCTGAATGGGATAGGGCTCGGCAGGCGGCAAAGGTAGGAGCAGCGGCAGCTTCTCTATCTCGGCAGTAGGAGAGGTCGCCTTGCTGCTGCGCGGGGGGGCTGATCCGGGCAAGGCACCTTTTGAAGGTCGAAGGCTGGCCGGTGAGCCCCGCTGTCGTAGGCGCTGATGCCGCGACGGAGGCTGGTGCGGTCGCTCATGCCGACAGCCTTTCTGCCTTGCCTGACGCGGAGGCCTCGCGGACGAGGCCGCGAAGCCAGCGGTGAGCGGGGTCGGCGTCGAAGCGCGGGTGCCACGCGAGCGAGATCGCCAGCGCGTCGGTCCTGACAGGCATCTCGAAGCTGTGAAGGCCGGCTCGCGCCGGCTCGGTGAGGCGGGCCGGGACCGCCGCGACGTGATCGGAGGTCCGGACGATTGCCAGCGCATCGGCGAAGTTGGCGACCGCGATCGTCACGACGCGCTGAAGTCCGAGGGCCGACAACGCCTCGTCGATCGGTCCCGCGAAGCGTCCGCGCCGGGAGACCGAGACATGCGGGAAGGCCGCGAAGCGCTCGGGCGTCATCGACGCCGCCAGCGGATGACCGCAGCGCACCACACCGACGAACCGGTCGTGGAAGAGGGCCTGCAAGCGGATCTCCGGTCCCAGCGTGTCGACGACGCCGATATCGGCGTCGATCCGCCCCTCGCGCAGCGCCTCGACATCCTCCTTGTCCTGATGGGCGAAGCGCAGCCGGACCCGCGGCGCCTGATGCGCGGCCAGGGAGGCGAGCCTGGCACCGAAGGTGCCGACGAACCCGTCATTGGCGCGGATGGCGAAGGTGCGGTCGAGCCGCAAGAGATCGAGGTCGTCCGGACCGCGCACGAGCGCCTCGGCTTCCGTGACCAGGCTGCGCAGCCGCTCGCGCAAGGATTCCGCGCGGGGCGTCGGCACCAGCCCGCGGCCGGCGCGGACGAGGACCGGATCGCCGAGCAGGTGCCGGATGCGGGCGAGCTGACGGCTCATCGCCGGTGACGAGAGGTTCAGCCGCTGCGCCGCGCCCACGACGCTGCCCTCCGACAGCAGGGCGTCGAGCGTCACCAGGAGGTTCATGTCGAGCGGAGGGGCGTGGCGCCTGGCGGCGGATCCGTTGCGCATCGTCGGCAGCCGTTCATTCGTGCGTTTCGTGCAATCATATAATATGGATGTTGCACTGTATGCAATCGTAGGAGGGACCTATCGAGAGCTGCACCTCGGCGATTCCCGAGAGACGCCGTTGACAGGATCTCCCATGACCCAGCCGTTCCCCTCTCCCGCCTCTGATTCCCCTGCCGCTGCGCAGGGCAACGTCCATATCCTCGCGACCCACCGCCCTCCCATCCGGTCCGGGATGGTGCTGACCGGCCTGTCGCTCGCCATCCTGCTGTCCCAGCTCGGCACCAACGTCGTCACCGTCGCCCTGCCGACGCTGGTGACGGAGCTCGGCGTCGATTTCGGCTCCGTCCAACGGGTGGTGGTGAGCTACCTGCTCGTCGTCACGGCGCTCATCGTCGGTGTCGGCCGCTTCGGCGACCAGCTCGGCAAGAAGCGGCTCTATCTCTGGGGCCTTGCCGTCTTCATGGCGGCCTCGGTTCTCTGCGCCGCCTCCACCACCCTGCCGCTGCTCATCGCCGGCCGCGCCGGGCAAGGCCTCGGCGGGGCGATCGTGATGGCGCTCTCCTTCGCCTTCATCGGCGAGGTCTTCCCCAGGGAGCGCACGGGCTTTGCCATGGGTGTGCTCTCCACCATGATCTCCTTCGGCATCGCCCTCGGGCCGTCGCTCGGCGCGCTGGCGCTGGCCGCCTTCGGCTGGCAGGCGGTGTTCTGGGTGAACCTCCCCTTCGGCCTGCTCGCCTTCGTGCTGATCGGCCGCTACCTGCCGGACGCCGTCGACGCGCCGAAGCACCCGGCCCCGGCGGCGCGGTTCGACTGGCTCGGCACGATCCTGCTGGCGCTCACGCTCGGCGCCTACGCGCTCGCCATGACGTTCTCCGGCAAGCTGGGCTTCGGCGCGCCGCTCGTGCGGCAGCTCGGCCTGGGGGCGCTGGTCGGCCTCGTCCTGTTCCTCGCCGTTCAGGTGAAGGCGCGGGCGCCGCTCCTCCGGCTCGCCATGTTCCGCGACGCGCTCCTGTCCACCAGCATGGCGATGAGCGTGCTCGTCTACGCGGTGATGATGGCGACCCTGGTGCTCGGGCCGTTCTACCTGTCGCGGGCGCTCGGGCTCGACACGCGCATGGTCGGCCTGGTCATGACGGTCGGCCCCCTCGCCGCCGCGCTCATGGGCGTTCCGGCCGGCGCCGTCGCCGACCGCATCGGCGCGACGCCCGCCATGGTCATGGGGCTGGCCTCGTTCACGACCGGGGCCATCGCGATGTCCTTCGTGTCGCGCGAGGGCGGGGTGGCCCTCTACGTCGCGGCGATCCTGCTCATCAGCGTCGGTCTGGCCTTCTTCCAGACGCCGAACAACACCGCCGTCATGGCACAGGCGCGGCCGGACCAGCGCGGCCTCGTCTCCGGCCTGCTGGCGCTCGCCCGCAACCTCGGGCTCATCACCGGCGCCTCGCTCATGGGGGCGCTGTTCGCCGGAGTGGTGGGCGATGCCGCCACGGCATCCCCCGACGCGATCGCCGACGGGATGCGCGTCGCCTTCCGGGTGGCGGCCGCCATGGCGGCGGCGGCCTTCCTGCTCTCCCTCACCACGCTTCGTCCCCGTCGGCGTCGCGCCTGATCTCGGGCAGCCCCGATCGCCGCACGATCGGGCGCTGCGCCGGACGAGAAAGGATCATCCCGATGCACAAGCAGCCTTCACCCCTGTCGGGCGCCGAGCCCCCGATCCCGCCCGAACGCCGCCTGCGGGTGGCCGAAATCCGCGCGACGACGGCGGTCACGCCGCACATGCGGCGCATCACCCTCGCCTCCGCGGCCCCGGCCGGGTTTCCGGTCCGCCGGCCGGCGCAATGGGTCAAGCTCTTCGTGCCGACGCCGGAGAGCGAGCGGCCGAGCGGCCGCGCCTATACCATCCGGCACTTTCGCGAGGACCTGGGCGAGATGGATATCGATTTCGTACTCCACGGCGACGGCCCGTGCTCGACCTGGGCCGCGGCGGCCAGGCCGGGCGACGTGGTGCAGATCGCGGGGCCCCGTTCCGGTTTCCAGCTCGACCCGGAGGTCACCCATCTGCTGATCGGCGGCGACGAGACGGCGCTTCCGGCGATCGGCGCGATCCTCGAACACCTGCCGCCCGGTCTCTCCGCGACGGTCTTCGTCGAGATCCCCGACGACGCGGATGCCCAGACCATCCGCTCGCCCGCCGATGCCGCGATCACCTGGCTCCCTCGCAACGGCCGGGAGGCCGGCACCGCGACTGCCCTCGCCGCGGCGATGATGAGCGCGGAGGTGCCGGACGGGAGCGGTGAGGTCTGGTTCGCGGCCGAGGCCTCGGTCGTCCGCACCGTCCGCCGTCACTTCCAGCTGAACCGCGCCCTGCCGCGCGCACGGCTCACGATGTCCGGCTACTGGAAGAGAGGCGAGACCGACTTCCGCGACCGGGACGGGGACCAGTGACGGTCCCTTGCCGCGAGCGAGGCTCAGCGTCATTCCGCCGGCCGTGTCGGCCGGTGCCGAAGCGGTCACCGGTTCGGCGGCAAAGATGATGCAAAGTAAGAGGTTCAGCGGAGTTGCGTGATGCAATTCCACGGTACACAATTTTGCTGAGAGCCTGCTTGACTGGGCGACAAGATTTATTAGACTCACACTAATTTACTTACTATTTATGATATCGCATCGTACGTGATAGTACATCCGCCGATCTCTCATGGTTTTCGGCGATGGCAGACTGGCCCCGTGCGAGCCTGAAATTTGTAGCGATCACGGTGGCCCTCTCCCCCGTCGCGCTCGCCTTCGGGGTGGCGCTCGTCGAAGGGCTCATCCTCCCCCGCCTGATCCCGCGCGAAGCCATCGACGCGCTCGCCGAGGCGGTGATGCGGGAGCACCCCGACGATCCGGAGGGATGGGCCTTCAAGGAGGAACACGCCGCCTGGCATCGCAGCGAGCGCGTCGCGCAGGGCCGGTGGCGCCGGGTTCGGCATCGGATCAGGGCACGTCTGCGGGGCGGATGAGACGCGGGCACCGGTTCGGGCCCGAGGCGGGCAGGGTCGTCCGGGGACACGATGGGCGCGGGTCCTCTCCCCGCGCGCGGCAGGGCTATGCGGGGAAGACAAGGGGCGCGACTCCCCTCTCCCACACGGGAGAGGGGATCCCGCGCTTGATTTCAAAAGGGATTTTTCCCGAACAGCCCTGTCGCCTGCGGGGAGCGGAGGAGCCAATGCCTCCCCTTGTGCCGAGCGGGCACGCGCCCGCCGGCCGACGCCCTACACCACCAGCCCCTGCACCGGCCGCAGCGCCTCGGTCCCCGGGAAGACGCTGCGGGCGAGCAAAGCCGGCGACAGGCCGAACAGGTCGGCCGCCAAGCCCTTGGCGATCGCCCGCACATCCGTGGTCGGGGCGAGGTCGCGGCCCTCGTGGAGCTGCGCCGGGCCGAGGCCGGGCCAATCCGCCAGCACCCGGCCGCCGCGCAAAGCCCCGCCGAGGAGGAACGCCACCGTGCCGGTGCCGTGATCGGTGCCGGTGGTGCCGTTGACCCGGGCGGTGCGGCCGAACTCGGTGACGACCAGGATCGCGGTGTCGGCCCAAAGCGGGGCCAGGATCTCGGCGAAGGCGGAAAAAATGCCGGCGAGGCCGCCGAGCAGCCCGGCGAGGCGGCCGGTGGCGCCACCCTCGTCGGCATGGGTGTCCCAGCCGTCGAG
>JAEWKL010000785.1 GCA_023386115.1 Pseudomonadota bacterium | reverse complement strand
CCCCGAAGGTCAGCCCGTGCAGGGCCTGCAGCGGCAGCACCAGGCCCGGCAGGCCGGCGGCGGCGAGCAGCCCGACCCAGCGCAGAAGGGCGGCCACGGCCCCGAGCCCGAGGAGACGGAACGGCGCGTCGCGCAAGCAGGCGACGCGGCCCGCGACAGCAAAGAACACGATCTCGGCGACGACGCCGATGCCCCAGGCGATGCCGGTCGTCGCCGGGGCGAGGCCGAGGGTGCCCCAGTGGATCGAGCCGAAGGCGTAGACCGCGGCGTGGCTCGCCTGGATCGCCGCGCCGGCCGCGATGGCGAGCCACAGGGCGGCGGGCAGCCGCACCCGCCCGGGCGAATGGGGGACCGGGCGTGAGCCGTCCGCCCGGCGCAGCAGGAGGGCGGCCCCGCAGGCCGAGGCGAGCTCCAGGCCGGCGAGGAAACCCGTGATGCTGCCGGTGCCGACGATGCCGAGGAGCCAGCCGCCGAGAAGGCTGGCGGCCAGGAAGCCGAGCGAGCCGCCGAGCCGGATCCGGGCATAGTCGAGACCCGGCCCTCGCCGCACCGCTGCCAGGCTCTGGTAGTCGAGGCAGGGCACGAGCGGCGCCCCGGCGACGGCGTTGAGGACGATCACGCCGGCCAGCACCGGCCAGCCGAAGGACGACGCCGCCGGCATCAGCGCGTAGGTGGCGGCGAGGCCGAGGCTGCCGGCGACCATCAGCGTGCGCGGCGCGAGGCCGCGGTCGATCAGGCCGACGAGGGGGGCCGTCGCCGCGATCCGGACCAGGATCGGCAGCGCCACCAGGGCGCCGATCAGTTCCGGTCCGAGGCCGAGCCCGGCGAGCCAGAGCGGCAGGAACGGCATCGCCACGCCGATGCCGGCGAAGACCGCCGCATAGAGCAGGGCGAGGCGAGGGCCGTCGCCGAGGAAGGGCGGGGGAGGCGGCACGGAGATGGTGGGGCGTGAAGGCCGGGGAGCGGACCGAATCAGTCCGCCCGGAAGGGACCCCGCGTAAGCCGCCGTTAACGCCGGGATGTCAAGCGTAAACGCCGATACGCCTTCGGGCGAGACGCCGCCGAAGCGTTCCGCCGGACCGGCGATGACAGGGCAGGTGAGATGGCCGGGACCCCTTCGCTTCCCGCACAGCGGGAGGAGTACGACGTCATCGAGGGCGCGATGCTGGAGACGGCGCGAGGGCGCTGGTTCCTGGGCGAGTACGCCAGGCGCAACCGCTCCGCCGATACCGACGTGCTGCTGCAGGCGATCGGGCGGCTCGAGAGCGCCGTGATCGGCGAGCGCGCGCCTTCCGGGATGGAGCGCCTGCGCTACGACCTGATCGAGATGGCGAAGGCGATCAGCCGCACCAAGTCCGAGATCGCGGCGATCCACACCCCCGACCAGGACCACAGCCAGCTCGGCGCCGCCTCCGAGGCCCTCGACGGCATCGTACGCACCACCGAGCGTGCCACCTCCGACATCCTCCAGGCCGCCGAGGAGGTGCAGGAGGTCGCCTGGACGCTGCGCGAGACCGGGGCCGACAGCCGGGTCTGCGATCGCCTCGACCAGAACGCGACCCAGATCTACACCGCCTGCTCGTTCCAGGATCTGACGGCGCAGCGCACCAGCCGCATCGTCAACACCCTGCGCTACCTCGAGCAGCGCCTGACCGCGATGATCGAGATCTGGGCCAGCGAGGACGACCCGCCGGCGCCGTCCGCGCACCGGGCCGAGGTCCGGGACACCACCCTCGACCAGGACGACGTCGACCAGATCGTGGCGACGGGCCGGGGCAAGGCGACCAGCGAGGAGGGGAGCGAGGAACGCGGGCGGGACGATGAGCCAGCTTCGGCGCCGCGCCTGCGCCTGGTCGAACCGGCCGTGCTCGACGACGACATCGCCTTCGTGCCGGTTCGCGACGAGCCGGCGGCCGACGACGTCGTGGCGCTGGAAGACGTCTTTGCGGAAATCGACGACCTCGCCCTCGACGAGAAGCTCGCCCGCTTCACCTGATACCAACGGTCGCAAGACAGCGACCGTTGGTATCATTTTCGAAAGTCCGCCCAGTCCCAGCTCCCAGGTCCCGGGCTTGTGGGCCTCAGATCGGACGCGACGTCCCGGCGCGGGAGGCCCGCCCTCGCGGTGCCAGAATCGCGCCGCAGGGAGCCGCCTGCTTTCGCTTTCACGCAAGACGCCCCATCAGGTCGCAATGTCCCTGCACCTCCTCAAGCTCTGCGTCGGCTGCGACTCCATCGCCGATCTCGAGGAGTGGATCGCCGCCCGCCGGGCTGACTCCGCGCGCCTGGGCCGCCCGCACGAGCAGGCCCACGTCACCCGCATGGTCCCGAAGCGCGGCGACGAGATCGTCGGCACGGGCTCGCTCTACTGGGTGATCCGCGGCCTGATCGCCTGCCGCCAGCCGGTCCTGGCGATTCGCCCGTTCACCGACGGGGAGGGCGTCGGCCGCTGCCGTCTCGTCCTCGATCCGGAGGTCACCCCGGTCGAGCCCCGCCCGTGCCGGCCGTTCCAGGGCTGGCGCTACCTCGCGCCTCAGGACGCTCCGCGCGACATCTCCCGCCATGCCGCCGGCGACCTCGCGGCGATGCCGGAGACGATGCGGCGGGAACTGGCGGCTTTGGGGCTGCTCTGACCAGACGGCCCCTCATGCCCTCACGCCTGAACGCGTCGCTCCCGTGATCCCGCCGCGGCGTGGACCGGGGGGCGTGGGAGGCGCCCGCCCCC
>JAEWKL010000784.1 GCA_023386115.1 Pseudomonadota bacterium | reverse complement strand
CGACCCTACCCGGCAACCGCCGATGACCACCCCGCGAGAGATCCCGCCTGCCACAGCGCTGGGAAGGGCGCGCAGGCGGGCTCTCCCGCTACCGGCGAGCTACACCACCTCCAGGGACACGACCTCGTGCCCTGGGCGGGTCATCGCTCGGCGCCTGTCGTCCGGGCGGCCGAGGCAGGAGGCAGCCATGACGGCAACGATCAGCGGGGATCGGGCTGCGGCGGTACGGCTGGACATCGATCGAGCCCCCTCGGCGGAATCGACCCGCGGCCGGCCACGAGATGGCCGCAGCCGCAGCGCGTGCCTGCACTGTGCACGCCACCGCCGCGGTCCTCGCCAGGCACGCCGCGGAAGCCCTATAATTCGAATCCTCGAGGACTCGACTGGCGGCGGACCGGCAACTTGCAGAACATCATCGATCGGATCGACGAGCGGCTTGGATCGCGGGTGAGAATCGAACGCGAGGTTCGGGGCTGGTCGCTCACCGAGCTGGCCAAGAGATCGGGCGTGTCCCGGGCGATGATCCATAAAGTGGAAACAGGCACGGCGAGCCCGACGGCCATGCTCCTGGCCCGTCTGGCCGGCGCCTTCGAGATGAGCATGTCGACTCTCATGGTCCGGGCCGAGATGCAGGACGGATTGCTGCTTCGCAAGGAGCAGCAGCCTGTCTGGACGGATCCGGCAACGGGATATCTGCGCAGGCATGTCTCGCCGCTGTCAGACACGTCGATCGATGTCATCAGCGTCGAGCTGCCACCGCGAAAAGAGGCTGCGTTTCCAGCGGCATCGTACTTGAACCAGAAGCATCTGATCTGGGTCCTCGGCGGCCGGCTCGTGTTTTTCCAAGGGAACGACCGCTACCAGATGGAGGAGGGAGATTGCCTCGAACTCGGACCTCCGAACGACTGTTTGTTCAAGAACGACACCGACGAGCCCTGCAAGTATGCTGTCATCGTCCTGAAGAACAAGTGATATGACAAAAGCATCATCAAGGATCAAATAAACTTTCATTCTGAATTGGTAAAATTCATAAATACATTTCCAACGATCGAATAGTGCGCACTTTCACATGGTATGGCGTCAAATATCGTTGTAATATTTAGATTACTATTTTCCAATTTGAATATGCGGCAAATTTTTGCTCGCGAATGGATAACTAACCAGCACTTGCACGTTTTTACTTTAGGTCACAGATATCAACCGAGAGCAGGTTGCGATGCAGCATGGATGCGTGCCCCGCAGCATGCAATTCGCGTTGACTCCGCCCACATGTCTCTCATAGTGGACTGATCGTCGTATCATCGTGACGGACAGGGCCGGCCCGGCCCCGATCCGGGGAGCTTATCGTGACGCGCCAGATCCACCTCAACGCCTTCGACATGTGCTGCCCCGGGCATATCCAGCAAGGCCTCTGGACGCATCCCCGCGACCAGTCCTCCCGCGTCAACGATATCACGTATTGGACGGCCTACGCCCGCAAGCTCGAAGCCGGTCTCTTCGACGGCATCTTCTTTGCCGACGTTCTGGGTGTCTACGACGTATACGGTGGCAACCCCGACGCGGCCGTTCGTGGCGGCGTTCAGATCCCCGCGAACGATCCGACGATCGTCATTCCGGCGATGGCGGCCGTCACGCAGCATCTCGGCTTCGGCGTGACCTGCAATCTGACCTACGAGCAGCCGTTCCTGTTCGCGCGCCGCATGTCCACCCTCGACCACATGACGAACGGCCGGATCGGCTGGAACATCGTCACGGGTTATCTCGACAGCGCCGCCCGGGCGATCGGTCTCAAGGGCCAGATCGCCCATGACGACCGGTACGATCTCGCCGACGAGTACATGTCGCTCGTCTACAAGCTCTGGGAAGGATCCTGGGACGACGACGCCATGATCGTGGATCGCGACAACGCGATCTTCATCGATCCCGCCAAGGTCCGCGCCATCCGTCACGAGGGCCCGCAATACTCGGTCGACGCGATGCATCTCTGCGCGCCGTCGCCGCAGCGCACGCCGGTGCTCTATCAGGCGGGCTCCTCGCCGCGCGGTCGCGAGTTCGCGGCGACGCATGCCGAGTGCGTCTTCGTCAACGGGCAGAAGAAGGACGACGTCAAGAACCTCGTCGACGACATCAAGGCTCGGGCCGTCGGCAAGGGCCGCTCGTCCGACGACATCAAGGTTTTCCTCGGCGCCTCGCTCGTCCTGGGTGAAACCGACGCTCAGGCCCGGGAGAAGTTCGAGGAGTACCGGCGTTACGTCAGCTCGGAGGCCGCACTCGTCCACGCGGCCGCGTCGCTCGGCATCGACTTCGCGAAATATGACCTCGATGAGCCGATTGAGACCGGCAAGAGCCAGGCGATCGTCTCCAATGTCGAGATCATGAACAGGGCGGCCGGACCGAAATGGACCCGCCGGAAGCTCCTGGAGCAGATGGTTCTCGGCAGCCGCCAGGCGCCGTGGGTCGGGTCGGCCGAGCGCCTGGCCGACATGCTGATCGGCTGGAGCGAGGAGACCGGCGTCGCGGGCTTCAACCTGTCCCGCACCGTCACCCCCGAGAGCATCGACGACGTGGTCGATCGGCTCATCCCGGTCCTTCAGGAACGGGGTGCGTACAAGACGTCCTACGCGGAGGGCACCTACCGGGAGAAGCTGTTCGGCCGCCCTCGCCTGCCCTCCACGCATGCGGCCGCGCAGTTCCGCGGCAGCACGAAGTAAAGACGGCCGTCGCTTCGGGGAGTGACCATGATCGATCAATCGACGTATCGCGACGCGATGGCCGGCCTCGCCGCCGCGGTCAACATCATCACGACCGACGGCGAGGCCGGGCCGGCGGGCTGCACGGTGTCGGCGGTGTGCTCGGTGACGGACGAGCCGCCGACATTGCTGGTCTGCCTCAACCGGTCGAGTGCCAACAACGAGATCATCCGCCGGAACGGCAATCTCTGCGTCAACGTCCTGTCGGCCGACCAGCAGGCCGTGGCGCTGCGATTCGCGACGAAAGGCGTGTCGATCGCCGAACGCCTCGCGGCCGCGCACTGGAGCGTCATGGCGACCGGCGCCCCCGCCCTCGACGGAGCCGTGTGCGCGATCGACTGCGAGGTCGACTCGGTCACCGAAGTCGGCACGCACACCGTCTTCTACTGCACGGTCAAAGCCGTCCGGAACCGGCAGGATTGCGACGGCCTGATCTATTTCGGCCGTGGCTTCCACCGTGTCGGACCGAATGCGGCACGCCCCGCCGAAGCCCGAGCGTGATCCCAGATGGGCAAGCGCGCGATGGGCCAGCGAACAAGCGGTCCCGACCTGATGTCGCTTGCTCCTTCGGACGTGGTCTGGAGCCGGCGTGACAAGGCGACCTCCCTCGCCCTGCTTCTCGGCGCCCAGGTCGCGGCCATGAGCGTGTGGTTCTCGTCCAGCGCGGCGATGGCCAGCATCAAGCGCCATGCCGCCGTGACGCCGATGCAGGAGGCCGTGCTGACGAACGCCGTCCAGGTCGGCTTCGTCCTGGGGACGATCGTGTCGGCCCTCCTCTGCCTGGCGGACCGCTACGATCCCCGGAGGCTGTTCGGGTTCTCGGCCCTCGTCGCGGCCGTGGCGACCGGCAGCCTCGTCCTGTTGCCTCCGAGCGGCATCGAGGTCGTGCTCCTCCGGTTCCTGACCGGGGTCTGCATGGCGGGCGTGTATCCGGTCGGCATGCGGATGGTGGCCGCCTGGGCCAACCGCGACCTCGGGCTCCTGATCGGCCTCCTGGTCGGGGCGCTCACGCTGGGTTCGGCCAGCCCGCATCTCCTGGCGGCGTACGGAACCCTCGACTGGCGGACCATCTACGTCATCGCGGCGGCGGGAAGCGCGATCGCGGCGCTGCTCGTCTGCATCGTCAAGCTCGGTCCGAACAGCCGGCGTGCCGCCACGGTCGATGTCTCGCAGGTCGCGCAGAGCTGGCGCTGCCCCTCCCTTCGCCTGGTGAACCTCGGTTACCTGGGACATATGTGGGAGCTCTACGCCCTCTGGGCGTGGCTGGCCGTGTTCCTGCGGCACGCGCTCGCCGGGCGCGGCTTCGACGACCCGGATGCCGAGGCGGCCTGGCTGACCTTCCTGGCCATCGCGGCCGGTGCGGTCGGTGCCTGGCTCGGGGGGCTCCGGGCCGACCGGCACGGCCGCACCTGCGTGACCATCGGCGCCATGGCCGTCAGCGGCACATGCGCGGCCGTCGCCGGGTGGCTCGATCATGCGCCCCTGATCGTGCTGATGACGGTGGTCGTCATCTGGGGCGTCGCCGTCATCGCCGACTCGGCTCAGTTCTCGGCCTCGATCGCCGAACTGGCCGAGCCGACCGCGATCGGGACGCTCCTGACGGCCCAGACCTGCGCGGGCTTCCTGCTGACCATGGCCAGCATCCAGTTGCTGCCGGTGGTTCTCGGGCATGCCGGCTGGCGCGGCGCCTTCACGATGCTCGCGCTCGGACCGCTGGTCGGTTGCCTCGCCATGTGGCGACTGCGGTCGACTCCAGACGCCAAGAGATTGGCTGGCGGCAAGAAATAGAAGCCTGATGCAACCGGCCTACTGAACAAACCCCACGAACAGCGAACAAAACCCGCGAGCGTGACCGACTTTCGTCATCGAGAGCGTCGGCACGGTCGGTCTTTGCCTGAAACCAGGAGGATGACGCCTTGCGTCCCATTCATGCCTTGGCCCTGCTACCGGTCTGCGGGGTGCTGATCGGTCCCTTCGTCTGGAACAAGGTCGATCCCTTCATCCTGGGAATGCCGTTCCTGTTGGGATGGCTGTCCCTGATGCTCGTCCTGTCGTCGGTCGTGATGGCCTGCATCTATGTCGCGGATCGCACGGCCCACGGGCCTGTGGCCGAGGTCGGCGGAGACGATCAATGAACAGCGCGCTTCTCTTCATCATCGGCGCCTTCGCGGTCGCCTTGGGGCTCGGGCTTCGTGCCCGCCGCGGCAAGACCATGAGCCTCGAGCAGTGGAGCATCGGCGGCCGCGGCTTCGGGACGGTCATCGTCTTCCTGCTCATGGCAGGGGAAATCTACACGACCTTCGTCTTCCTCGGCGGCAGCGGCTTCGCTTACGGCAAGGGAGCGCCGGCCTATTATCTGCTCGGCTATGGCAGCCTCTGCTTCGTGCTCTCCTACTGGCTTCTGCCGCCGGTCTGGAGCTACGCGAAGAAGAACAAGCTTCTGTCACAGCCCGACTTTTTCGCGAAGAAGTACGACAGTCCGGCCCTCGGCATCCTGGTCGCGCTCGTCGGCATCGTCGCCTTGATGCCGTACCTCGTCCTCCAGCTCAAAGGGCTGGGAATCATCATCGCCATCGCGTCCTACTCCGTGATCTCGCCGAGCTGGGGCGTCTGGATCGGCGCGGTCGTCGTCGCCGCCTACGTGTTCATGTCCGGCCTTCACGGCTCGGCCTGGACATCGGTGGTGAAGGACATCCTGGTGATGGGCGTCGCCGTCTTTCTCGGCCTCTACCTGCCGTTCCACTATTACGGCGGAATCGGCGAGATGTTCGCGGCGATCGATCAAGCCAAGCCGGGCTTCCTCGCGCTGCCCGAGACCGGTCAGAGCCCGACATGGCTGGTCTCCACCGTCGTGCTGTCGACGCTCGGCTTCTACATGTGGCCGCACATGTTTACGGCGGTTTACGCCGCCAAGCATGAGGATGCCTTGCGCCGTAATGCGTTCATCATGCCGGTCTATCAGCTGATGCTCCTCTTCATCTTCTTCATCGGCTTCGCCGCGGTGCTTCAGGTGCCGGGCCTGAAGGGGACCGAGATCGACCTCGCCTTGTTCAAGATCTCCCTGCAGACGTTCGACCCGTGGTTCGTCGGCGTCGTCGGCGCGGCCGGCATCCTCACGGCGCTCGTTCCCGGCTCGGTCATCCTGGTGACCACCTCCACCCTCCTGGCCAACAACGTCTACCGCGCGACTCGGCCGCAGGCGGACAGCGAGCAGATCGGGCGCATCGCGAAGCTCGCATCGCCCGTCATCATGCTCGCCGCGGTCTACTTCACGCTGGGCGGGAGCGAGACGATCGTGTCGCTGCTTCTGATGGCCTACGCCTTCGTCACGCAGCTCTTCCCGGTCCTCGTGATGAGCCTGCTGCGCCGGAACCCGGTCACGAAGATCGCGGCGATCGCCAGCATCGTGGTCGGGGAGGCGACCGTGGCGTGGGTGTCGATCACGAAATCCACCGTCGGCGCCCTCCTGCCCTTCCTGCCGGCGCCGCTGACGGACCTGAATGTCGGGATCGTCGCGCTGGTCCTGAACGTCCTGACCCTCGCGGTGGTGACCGTGCTGACGCGGGCGATCGAGCCGGCGCGCAGCGGCCGGGTCAGGGCCGCCTGATCGAAGGCGGCGAGAGCCGACACCGCTTCCCCCCTCACGCCTGAAACCCTGACGACGGCCCCCCCTTGCACGGGGGCTGCCGTCCGGCACCGCACCGCCCGCAGGATCTCATGACCCGCTCTTTCGACCCCCATCGCGTCGAGCTCCGATCGGCCCATTGGATAGGCGACCGCTACGTGACGGGATCACCGGCGCTCGAGCTGCGGCGCCCGTCCGACGCGGCGCCTTACGCCGCCTCGCCCGCCGCCGATCTCGCCGTGATCGACGAGGCCGTGCAGACGGCCAGGGCCGCCCTCGAGACCAGCGGCTGGGCCACGTCGCGTCCGCGCCGGCGGACGGAGGCCATGCATCGCTGGGCCGACCTCATCGATGCGGAAGCCGAGACGCTCGGGCGCCTCGAATCGCTGGCCTCCACCCGCCCGATCTCGCAATCCGTCACCGTCGATGTCGCCGTGACGGCGGAGCAGATCCGCTTCTTCGCCGAACTCGCCGACAAGGAGGGCGGGGACGTCGTGCCGACGGATGGCGATCATCTCGGCATGATCCTGAGCGAACCCTACGGCGTCGTCGGCGCGATCACCCCCTGGAACGTGCCGCTCTCGATGGCGGGATGGAAGCTCGGCCCGGCGCTCGCGGCGGGCAACGCCGTCGTCCTGAAACCGTCTGAGCTGACGCCGTTCTCGACGCTCCGTCTGGCCGAGCTCGCCGTTCGCGCCGGCATTCCCGCCGGCCTCGTCAACATCGTTCTCGGCGACGGGCCGACCACCGGCGCCGGCCTTATCGGCCATCCGGACATCGCCAAGGTCAGCTTCACCGGATCGAGCCTTGCCGGCGGCGCGATCCTCCGGACGATCGCCGAGACCCGGATCAAGCCGATGACGCTCGAGCTCGGCGGCAAGAGCCCCCAGATCGTGTTCGCCTCGGCCGACATCGCGAACGCGGCCGCCTGCATCGCGCGGGGCATCCTGATCAATGCCGGGCAGACCTGCGTGGCGGGCACCCGCGTCATCGCCGACCGCCGAATCGCCGACGCCTTGCTGGATCGCTTATGCACCGCGCTGTCGGCGTACCGGGCCGGGGCGACCTGGGATGCGGCGAGCGACTTCTCCCCGATCATCTCGGAACGCCAGATCAGCCGCATCGATGCGATCGTGGACGCGGCGATCTCCGGCGGAGCCGAGCGGATTCTCGGCGGCCGGCGCATGGCGCGGGAGGGATACTTCTACGAGCCGACCATCCTCACCGGCCTCGCCCCGGATTCGCCGGCCTTGACCGAGGAGATCTTCGGTCCCGTGCTCACGGTCCAGATCGTCGACGGCGAGGACGAGGCCTTCGCCCTGAGCGATCATCCGACCTACGGGCTCGCGGCAGGGATCTACACGACCGACCTCGGCCAGGCGATGCGCGCCATGAAGCGCGTCGAGGCCGGCACGATCTGGATCAACCGCTACGGACGGTCTCGCGACCACATCCTCCCCACCGGAGGATACAAGAGTTCCGGCATCGGCAAGGACCTCGGCAAGGAGGCGTATCGCGCCAATCGCCGGCAGAAATCCGTCCTCATGGCGATCTGATGCAGGGTTGCGCATCGATGGAGAGAGCACCGTGACAGGGGCGCTGGAACTGCTCGAGCGACTGGTCTCGTTCCGGTCCGTCGTCGGCCGGCCGAATGCCGAGATCGTCGCCTTCGTTCGCGACACCCTTCTGCGCCACGGGGCGACGGTGACGGAGCTTCCGGGGCCGGAAGGCGACCGATCCAACCTGTTCGCGAGCATCGGCCCGATCGACCGGCCGGGGCTCGTCCTGTCCGGCCATATGGACGTGGTACCGGCCGATCCCGCCGGCTGGTCGTCCGATCCCTTCACCCTGCGCCGTGAGGGCGACCGCCTCTACGGGCGCGGAACCACCGACATGAAGGGGTTCCTGGCTGCCGCCCTGGCGATCGTTCCCCACCTGTCCGGGCAAGCCCTGGAGCGCCCGCTGCATCTGGCCTTCTCCTACGACGAGGAGGCAGGATGCCGGGGCGTCCCGCACATGATCGCGCATCTTCCGTCGCTCTGCGCGCGTCCCCTCGGCTGCCTCGTCGGCGAGCCGAGCGGGATGGCGCCGATCCTCGCCCACAAGGGCAAGGCGGCCATGCGGATCACGATCCGGGGCAAAGCCGGACATTCCTCGCGACCCGACCTGGGGCGCAACGCGATCCACGGCCTGTCGCTCCTCCTGGCGGAGGCGGTGGCGCAGTCGGACCGGCTGGTCGAGGCGGACCTCGACCCCGTCTTCGCCCCGCCCTACTCGACGTTGCAGGTCGGCATGGTCGCCGGCGGGCAGGCTTTGAACGTCATCGCCGACCATGCGACCTTCGACATGGAAGTGCGCGCGGTCCCGGGCGTCGATCCCTCCTCGCTGTTCGCTCCGGTCCTCGACCGGTTCGCCGAGCTGGATGCCAGGGGATTGACGGTGACGGCCGAGACGATCGCGGACTATCCGGGCCTGACCTTGGCGTCGGGATCCGAGCTCGCCCGCCTCGTCGTTCACGCGAGCGGCAGGGAGGCGATCCCGGCCGTGAGCTACGGCACGGAGGCCGGATTGTTCGAGAAGGCCGGCATTCCGTCGATCATCTGCGGACCGGGCGACATCGACCGCGCTCACAAAGTGGATGAATTCGTTCTCGCGTCCGAGCTTGAGGACTGTATGGCCATGCTGCGCCGCCTGTCACGGCGCCTGTCGGCCTGAGCGGACGACGCCGTACCGGAAACGCGGCGTGGCCGATCGGTGAGGAGCGTGGCGAGCCGACCGGCTTGTGGTCGCGGCCGGGTGCCCGGTCGCGCCGTCCGCGCCCACCAGGAGACGCGCGGGCGCAAGGCGGGCCCGGATCTCCGGCCAGGATCATTCGCCAGATAGAGCGATAAGTCACAAACAATCAATTTTACCTGAACTCCGCGCGCCGGTACGCGATCTCGCGACTCCAGCGGATCCCAAGGAGATCCTCGTGCCCGTCCACGACCTGCCGCGGCTCGCGCCGGCGGCGTTGCGTGCCTGCGCCCTCCTCTCGTCCTGCCCTTCGCGGAGGCGACGGCCCTCGCGGCGCTCGCCATCGGCCGCGATATCCCTGGTCGTGCTCGTGGTGTGCGGTCGCTGTTCGACCGTCGCTGGCGGCACCTGTCCGCGCTCGACCAGGACGGCCGGGTCGCCGGAA
>JAEWKL010000739.1 GCA_023386115.1 Pseudomonadota bacterium | reverse complement strand
GGGGGCGGGGGGGGGGGGGGGGCCGAGGGGGGGGCCGTAGACCCCGCGGGGGCGGCCCCCCGCCGCCGCCATCGCCTCGGCGTCGGCGAGCGAGGCCGCCATCGGCTTCTCGCACAGGATCGCCTTGCCGGCCCCGGCCAGGGTCTCGACGGCGCCGCGGTGGAGGTGGTTGGGGGTCGCGACGTAGACCGCCTCGACCTCCGGCTCGGCGAGGAGCCCGGCAAGGTCGGCATGGCCCCGCGCGCCGAGATCGGCGGCGGCGGCGCGGGCCTCAGGTCCGGGATCGCAGATTGCGACGAGGCGGTGGCCGGCGGCCCGGATCGCCGGGGCCATGAAGTCCCGGGCGACCCAGCCGAATCCGACGATGCCCCAGCCGATCGAGTCCGGCATCACCAGCGCTCCGGCAGGTCGACGAACTCGCGTGTGCGGGCGCGGTCGATCATGTCGGGCGTCGCCTCCAGGGTCTCGGGGCCCTCGGAGTGCATCGGGTAGGTGGCGCGGGCCGCGTACTCGTCGCGGTAGCGCTCGGACGGCCAGGCGATGGCGTAGCCCCCGGCCGGATCGGGCCGGTAGAGCGGGTTCAGGCGCACATGCGCGCCCTCCCGCGGCAGGGTCAGCCCGTCGACGAGGGGCCGGGGCGCCGGGCGCATGCCGGGGCCGCATACGACCGAGAAGGCCTCGACGTGGTCGAGGGCGGCGGGCCCGGCCGGAACGGGAGCGCGGGCCTCGACGAGGGCCCGGGTCAATTCGTCGTCGTCATAGACGAGCCCGTCGGGAAACAGCTCCTCGATCTCGGCCGAGGAGACCGCGTGCCCGGCCGAGAAGCCGGGCCGGCCGCTGTTATGGACGTGGCTCAAGGCCAGCCATCCCTCTTCGCCGGCGGTCTTGCGCAAGGAGTCGAGGATGCGGGCCTTCTCGGGCAGGAAGTAGAACGCGTCGTGGCACATCACGAGGTCGACCGGCGCCTGGTCGATCGGCCAGTGCGGGCCGGCGGCGTCGAAGCAGACGAGAAACGGCCTCTGCCCGGCGACCCAGTGGCGGGCGACCCAGAGCTTGGCGAAGACCACGTCGCCGCCTGAGACCCGCACGCCCCGTCCCTGCAGCTCGCGCAGGTAGTGGCCGATGCCGCAGGCGAGCTCGAAGGCGCAAAGAGGCTTGTTCCAGTGCGCTTCCAGCAGGGCGAGGCCAGCCAGATAGGTCGGGTCGGTCCAGCGATGCACGAAATAGTCGCCGACCCGGCCCCAGCCGAGGCGGGCGCAGGCCTCGCGCAAGTTGACGTACTTCATCTCGCGTACGAGGTCGTGCAGCGTCGCCGGGTCGGCGGGCGGGCCGGTCCACCAATCGTCTTGGTCGGCGAGCAGGAGTTCGAGGGCGTGGCCAGGCGCACCCTTGTCGAGATGGCCGAGAACCTCACCCACCAGACCGTCGCGGCCGGCCCGCAGGTAGGGGATGCCGTCGACCACCGGCCAGCGCGGGCCGCGCTTGCCCTCGCGCAGGGAATGGGGCGTGTCGTGGTGCAGCGCCTCGCCGGTGACCGGCGAGAGGAGCCCGAACGGGATCACGGATGCGTTTCCTCGCGGCGCCCGCCCAGCGGCAGGCTCTGACGTGAGATAGAGCGCGGACGCGGACGCCCAAGGACGTGCAGACCCCTGAGGGCGTCCGCCGACCGCGTCACGGCAGCCGCATGTCGGCGAGCACCCGATCGTGAAAGCCCTTGACTGGGCCGTCATGGACGAGCGCCATCTCCCCCAGCACCGTTCCCATGGTGAGCGAGGCCGCCCGCAGGTGCTGGGCGATCTGTAGCACCCGGTCGATCACGTCGGCGGCGTGGAAGGCGCGGCCCTCCGCCGTCCCGTCATCCGCCAGGATCTTTCGCGATGACGCGACGAGGCTGCGCAACGGCTCGTCGAGTTCGGACAGGGCCCGCTCGCTCAAGGTCGCGATGACCGAATCGAGATGGTCGCCGAGCAGGATCTCGCCGGTGAAGCCGGCATCCGGCATCAGCGCGTTGTGCAGGTGGTGGGACAGGCCTGCGATGAAGACCGTGGTCGGATCGGCGCCGTAGAACGGGCTCAAGGCCACGCCGTAGGCCGCCACCGCCAGGCAATGCTCGGCGTGGTTCTCCGGCGGCTCGAGCAGGATGCGCGGCTTGCCCGGGCAGGTGACGCCGGCCCTCGGCTGATCGGCTTGCAGCAGGGCGAATTGCGGCACCGGGCCGGGCGTCCAGTCCCGCGGCGCGGCGAGGCAGGCGCGCAGAGATGTCGCGAGGGCCGGATCGAGCGGGCCCGCCACCTCGTCGAAGCCCCGGACCAGGACGGCGGAGGCTTGGTCCGGCGAGAGGCCGGCGAGGCCGAGGAAGGCCGCGTCGAGGTCGCCGAGGCGCGAGGCGGCGAGGGCCTTGGCGGTGATGTCGAGGGCCAGGGCTTCCGGCTCGGCCCGACCGGCCAGCGCCGACCAGGCCTGGAGGAAGAGGCGCTCGGCGATCGAGCCGTCGCGCCCGGCGGACCGGACGCGCTTGATGTCATTGAGCTCGACCAGGAGTTCGCGGAGGGGGAGCGGGGCGTGCGCCCCGCCCGCCGCCACCGGATGAGTGGGAATTTGGCTGTCGGCCATTCCTAGTGGACGCCGAGCCAGTCGAGCAGCATGCGCTCCTGCGCGCCGAACGCGTGCTCCGGACCGTGGCCGTTCTTGACCATCGGCGCCTTGAAGAACAGCGACAGCTGCTCCTGCACGCCGCCGTCGCCGCGCTTCTTGGCGAGGTCGAGGACGCGGGCGATCTCGATCACCAGCGGAGCGGCCAGGATCGAGTCCTTGCAGAGGAAGTTGATCTTGATCTGCATCCGCTGGCCGAGGAAGCCGGTGACGTCGATGTTGTCCCAAGCCTCCTTGTCGTCGCCGCGCGGGCGATAGTAGTGGATGTGGACCAGGTGATCCTCGACCGGATAGCCGAGGATCGAGTCCAGCACCGTGGCCTTGGTATTGAGCTTGGACTGGAGCGAGTCCTTGTCGTTCAGCGCCAGACCGTCGCGGTTGCCGAGGATGTTGGTCGAGAACCAGCCGTCGACGTGGAGCGCCCGCGACTTGAGGGCCGGGGCCAGAACCGTCTTCATCATGGTCTGGCCGGTCTTGCCGTCCTTGCCGGCGACCGGGACGTTCATCTGCTTGGCGAGATCGACGAGCGCCGGCACGTCGGCGGCGACGGAGGGCGTGAAGTTGGCATACGGAATGCCGTTCTTGATCGCCGCATAGGCGTAGAGCATCGCCGGGCTGATCGCCTCGTCGCTCGCATCGAGCCCGCGCTCGAAGGCGGCGGCCGAGTTCAGCGTCGGGTCGTCGAGGTCGGGCCAGCGCTCGGTCGAGGCGAGGTTGACCACCACGACGTCGTCGACACCCGATTCCTCGCGGAAGCGCTTGAGGTCGTCGGCGATGCAATCGACCGCCTCGCGGTGGTCCTTGGCGACGATGCGGTTCTGGCCGTCGATGTTCTTGCAGAACTTGGCACTGCCGACCGCCGGCCACGGCTTCATGCCGTTGAGCACCTGGGCGCCGTTCTCGATGTCCTGCTTGGTGAGCACGCCGTGACCGGTCGCCGCAGCGCCCAGATCATCACCGTTGAGATCCCAGCCCCCGAAGACGAGGTCCTTATAACCGACCATCCCGGCCACCGCGTGGCCCGCAAGGGGCAGTCCATCGAGACGGTTCGAGCCGGACTTGATCATCTCGATGCCGGCGATGGCGGTGGTGGCGACAGCCCCACCCATCCCGACGAAAGCGACGCCGACGCGCCGACCGGGCTGCATGCTCATCGGTAGGGATTGTCCTCTTTCAGACCCGCGGACCCCGGGCGGGGCGCCGGGGCAATCGTTCGGCCACTCCGCGTGGCGACTGGAAATGCCCCGGGGAGTATTTGGTTCCGGCGCATGCACGATTTTTTCGTGCCCTTGCGATCGGTCGCGGCGAGCCCGCGGAGCATCTCGTTAACCATCCCGAGAGAAACGGTGCCGCAAAATGGCCTCAGGCGCCGCCCCGGCCTCGTCCCATTCTGGACACACCGGACGGCCAGAGGTGCCGGCGAGCGAAGCACGAAACACGGCGCGGCCCGTCAGGACCGGACCCGCACCAAGGACAAAAGGTTGGAGATGGGGGTTTACCCGGAGCCGGCGCCCCGCGCCGACGACGCTGGCCGACTCGTGCCCGAGGCGGGCACCGACACCATCCGCTGGCTCGATGCCCGCGAAGGCCACCATTCTGGAACGCGCGGCCGGACCCTGTCCGTGGCCGCCTCCCTGAGCCGCAAGGCCGCCGCGGCGCTCGCGGTCGGCGTCGCCTTCGCGGCCTGCCTGCCGCAGGACGCCGTGGCCCCGGCGGCGGAGGCGCATGACCGGATCGATTTCTCCGCCCCGCGCCATCCCGCACTCTCCCGCGGCGTGACGACGGATTGGCCGGGCCCGGCGCTGGTCGAGGAGACCCCGAGCACCACGGCTCTGATCCGCGACGATCTCGAGCGCCTGAGCCAGGAGATGCAGGGGGAGACGGCCCTGGGCGACGCCGCGCCCAACACCCGGACTGCGCTGCTCCGAGAAACCGCAAGTCTCCAGGACACTGCGCTTCTCCAAGAGACCGCGCTTCGTCAAGAGACCGCGCTCCCTCGGGAGGCTTCCCTGTCTCAGGACGCGCCCCTGTCCAGGGAGATTTCCCTCCCTGAGGTGACCGCCCTGCCCGCGGAGACCCCGGACGGGCTGGTGATCTTCGGCGACAAGAAGGTGCCCCGGGTTCTGGTCGAGACCATCGTGCGGGCCGCCCGCGACACCGAGACCGACCCGGTCTACCTGATGGCGCTGGCCGACAAGGAATCGAGCTTCCAGCCGAGCGTCCGGGCCGCGACCTCGACGGCGGAGGGGCTGTTCCAGTTTCTCACCGGTACGTGGCTCGAGCTGCTGCGCAGCTTCGGCGCCAAGCACGGCTACGCGGCCGAGGCCGAGCTGATCGAGAAGCGCGGCGGCACGCTGGTGGTGCTGAAGGAGGCCGACCGGCGCCGGGTGCTGGCCCTGCGGCGCGACCCCTACGTGGCAAGCCTGATGGCTGGCGAGATGATGAAGCGCGACCGTAGCCGCGTCGAGCAGCGCCTCGGGCGCGACCTGAAGCCGACGGAGTGCTACTTCGCGCACTTCCTGGGCGCCGCGAGCGCCGGCAAGTTCATGGAATTGACGGCGGAGAAGCCGCACCAGCCGGCCCAGGCCTCGTTCCGGGCCGCTGCGAAGGCCAATCGCAGCCTGTTTTTCCGCCGCGAGGGCCGGAAGACGCGCAGCCTGACGGTCGCCGAGGTTTATGACCGCCTCGACGGCATGATCGACCAGCGCCTCGACCTGTATCAGCCGGTCGCGGCGATCGCGGAGCAGATCGATACCCGGCGCCCGAGCGACATGCCCCCGGCGGCCCTGAGCCAACTGCCCTGATTGTCCACTCCCCCGAGGCCTCAGCTTGAGCGAAGCGGCCACGGGGACGGCGCGGGGGAAGGACGGCCCGGCGCCTCTGACACAGCGATAACACCGGATATGCCCGCTGGTTCCGGCCATTCGGAATTTTTTAACCGCTTCTTCGGGCCGCCTCCTGGCCCTCGTGCTCCCGCACCGGCAGCTGAATATAAAGATGTGCGACGCCGGGCAGGCCGTGGCGGATCGCTGTGCGCAGATCCGAGGTGGCGCGGCGCAGCTCCGTGCCGGAGAGGTTCGGGGCGAGGTCGAGGGTGACGGCGAGCAGCACCGTGCCGGGGCCGAGCTGGAGGCTGCGCATCCGCTCGATCCGCACAACCCGGGGATCGGCCGCGAGGATTCCCTTCGCCTGCTCGATCACGCGCGGCGAGGCGCTCTCGCCGGTGAGCAGGCTGCGTGTCTCGCGAAACAGCACGCCCGCCGTAGCGATGAGCAGGCACCCGATCGCCACCGAGGCGACGCAGTCGCCATGCGGCCAGCCGAGAAAGCCGCTCGCGACGACGCCGACGAGCGCCAGGCCGAGGCCGATCAGTGCCGCCCCGTCCTCCAGGATGATCGCGAAGGTGCTCGGGTCCTTGCTGCGGGTCACCGCCGTCCAGAGCGATTCGCGGGCGAAGCGGGCCCGCATCTCGCGCCGGGCGGTGCGGAACGACAGCCCCTCGAAGACCCCTGACAGCGCGATCACCCCGACATTGACCCACGGCGCCGTCATCGGCTCGGGATGGCGCAGCTTCGCGATGCCCTCGTAGATCGCGTAGGCGCCGCCCAGGGTGAAGATCAGCAGCGCGACGACGAAGGACCAGAAATACAGCTCCAGCCCGTGCCCGAAATTGTGGCTCTCGTCGGCAGGCCTCGCGGCGCGGCGCATCCCGTAGAGCAGCAGGCCCTGGTTGCCGGTATCGACGAAGGAATGCACCGCCTCGGTGAACATCGCCCCCGACCCGGTATAGGACGCCGCCGCGAGCTTGGTGACCGCGATGGCGAGGTTGCCGGCCAGGGCGGCGTAGACGACGAGCTTCGATCCCGTTGGGGCCAAGGTTTTCCGTATCCCAGATTGTCGTGCGCCGAAGCGGCGCTCACGTCGACAACATTCCGCGTCGTCCCGGGGCCGCGAAAGGGGAGCCCGGAATGGCCCGGAGGGTGGCAAGGCCGCTGGAGGCAGGCCAACTCACCCTCAATGCCCCCCCGCCGGCGCCTCGCCGCCGCGCTTCACGTTCTTGAGGATCATCGCGAGCGGCACCGCGCAGGCCGAGACCATGGCGAGCGCCCAGAACACGTCGATATAGGCGAGGAAGGCGGACTGGGTCTGGACCTGCTGGCCGATCCAGGCGATCGCCTGGTTCTGGGCATCGACCATGCTGGCGCCGCGGGTGGAGAAGAACTGCGTCGCGGCCCGCACGCTCTCCTGGTAGGCCGGCTCCGACGGGACGATGTGCTCGACCAGCCGGCTGGTGTGGAATTGCTGGCGATAGGCCAGGATGTTCTGGGCGAGAGACACCCCCATCGAGCCGCCGACGTTGCGGGCCACGTTGATCAGCGCCGAGGCCTGGTCGGTCTGGTCCTTGGTGATCCCCTCGTAGGAGGCGGCGGTGATCGACAGGAAGATCATCGGCAGGCCGATACCGATATAGATGCGCGACCAGACGAAGAACCCGAAGTTGAGGTCGCCGTAGAGGTTGGTCAGGTCGACCATCGCGAAGGCGATGATGGTGGCGCCCGTGGCGATCAGGTATTTCGGCTGCACGTAGCCTGAGACGCGGCCGATCACGAACATCATCAGGCAGGTGACGACGCCGCCGGGCGACAGCGCGAGGCCGGCCCAGGTGGCGGTGTAGCCGAAATAATCCTGCAGGAGCTGCGGCAGGAACTGCGTCGTCGCGATCAGGATGGCGCCGGTCGCGAGCATCACCAGGAAGCAGGAGCCGAACTGGCGCTGGCCGAGCAGGCGCAGGTCGATGACCGGGTTCTTGTGGTTCAATTCCCACGGGATCATCGCCACGAAGGACAGGACCGTCAGGCAGGCGAAGACCACGATCAGGTTCGAGCCGAACCAGTCCTTGCGCTGGCCCTCGTCGAGGACGACCTCGAGCGAGCCCAGGAAGGTCGCCACCAGGATGAAGCCGACGATGTCGAAGCGCACGCCGTCCCGGCGCAGGCGCTTCCTCTCCTCGATCGCCGATTTCGGGTCCTGGACCAGCCACCAGATCAGGAACAGGGCGATCAGGCCGACGGGCGCGTTGATCAGGAAGCACCAGTGCCAGGAATACTGGTCGGAGAGCCAGCCGCCGAGCGTCGGCCCGACGACCGGCGCCACCACGATGGCGACCCCGTAGAGGGCGAAGGCCTGGCCGCGCTTCTCCGGCGGGAAGGAATCCGCCAGGATCGATTGCGCGAGCGGCGCCATGCCGCCGCCGCCGAGTCCCTGCAGCACCCGGAAGAACAGGAGCGATTCGAGGCTCCAGGCGAAGCCGCACAGGACCGAGGAGACGGTGAACAGCGCGATCGCCGCCATGAAGAAGGCTTTTCGGCCGTAGCGCTTGGCGAGGAAGCTCGAGGCGGTGAGCACGATCGCGTTGGCGACGAGGTAGCTCGTCACCACCCAGGCCGCCTCGTCGGGGCCGACCGCGAGCCCGCCCGAGATGTAGCGCAAAGCCACGTTGGCGATGGTGGTGTCGAGCACCTCCATGAAGGTGGCGATCGCCACCACCATGGCGATGATCCACGGGTTGTGGTCGCCGGCGGCGCTGTCGGCGGGGTTCTTGGCGCTCACGGTGCCGTCTCCCGCCCCTAGCGCACGCGCACCGTCGGCACGATCGACATTCCGGGGCCGATCGAGACGTCGGTCGGCCAGTTGTCGACCGCGATCTTCACCGGCACGCGCTGCACCACCTTGACGTAGTTGCCGGTGGCGTTCTCGGCCGGCAGCAGGCTGAAGGCGGTACCGGAGCCCGGCTGCACCGAATCGACCTTGCCGGTGATCTTGTGGTCCGGATAGGCGTCGATCTCGACATCGACCGGCTGGCCCGGGCGCATGTCGGTGATCTGGGTCTCCTTGAAGTTCGCCGTGACCCAGATGTCGTCCGGCACGAACATGCTGAGCGCCTGACCGGCCTGCGCGAACTGCCCGACCGCGCCGGTGAGGCGCACCACCCGACCTCCCTGAGCCGTCGTCACGGTCGTGTATTCGAGGTTCAATCGCGCCTGCGCCTCCTGGGCGCGCGCCTGGGCGAGGCTCGCCTCGGCACCGGCCCGCTGCGCCTGAAGCGAGCCGATCTGGCGCTGCGCCACCGTCACGGCGGCGTTCGCGCGGTCGAGATTCGCCTGCTGCTGCTGCAGGTTCGAGGTCGATTGCTGCGATTGCTGCACCGAGCCGGCGCCGCGCTGGGCGAGGTCCTGGTAACGGGCCGCATCCTGCTTGGCGAATTGCAGCGCCGCCTTGGCCTGCTCGACCTGAGCCTTGGCTTCCTGGATGCTGCCCTGTTGCGCCTGGATCTGCGCGTCGAAGCCCTGGATCTGGGCCTGGGCCGACTGGATCTGCGCCTGCGCCTGCTGGAGCGCCACCTCGTAGTCGCGCTTGTCGATCTGGAACAGCACCGTCCCGGCCTCGACATGCTGGTTGTCGGTCACCGGCACGGCGGTGACGGTGCCCGACACCTTCGGCGAGACCGCGAACTGGCGCGCATCCACGAAGGCGTCGTCGGTGCTCTCGTAGGGGTGGATCACGGTGAGCCAGTACCAGTAGCCGCCGGCCGCGGCGAGCAGCAGCAGGATCGCCCCGAGGACGAACCAGAGCGGATGACGCCGGATCAGGCTCGGCTTCTTCGTCTCGTCCTCGTCGCCCTTCTCGTCCGATGGCGTGTCGCCGGTGCCTGACTCCCTGCCCGCGGCCTCGTCCTGCGGCGTGTGCTCGCGCAGGGCGCGGGTATTCTCCCACAAAGCACGCGTGTTCTCGTCGCGCGCCGAGTCTTGCTGCGCCGAAGCATCTTGCCGCGCTGAAGAATCTTGCCGCGCCGAAGCATCTTGCCGTGCGGAATCTTCTCGCGCCACGACGGGCGCCGGCGCGTCCCGCTTCATCGGGGCCTCCGCCCGCGACTGATCGTCCAGCATGTCGTGAATTCCACGCGACGGTCGAAGGTGCCGACCGGACAAGGCGCCCGCCTCGGCCTGGAAGACGCCGCGGCGAAGGCGTGGGTTCCGCAATGCGGCAAAAAACCCGAGACTCCGCCGGGATGATCCGCCGCCGCGAACCGTCCGTCCCGCACGGAAGCTGTGATCCCGGGAACGGCTACGCTCGGCGGACGTTGAGTCAGGAAAAGCGGGGCCTTTCGCGACACCCTTATGCGCGTCGTCCCGGAGGATGCTGCGATGAGTACTGGTACGCCGTCTCCCAATACGAATCCGGCCGGTTCGTCCCCCTACGGCGCGCCGCCCGATCCGCTCGCGCGCCTCTCCGCGATGAGCGCGGTGCTCGCCCGCAACTGGTGGCTGATCGCGCTGCGTGGCGTGTTCGCGATCCTGTTCGGGATCGTGGCGCTGATCGCGCCCGGCGCCACGCTGCTGACCCTGGTGATCTTCTTCTCGGCCTACATGCTGGTCGACGGCGTCACCGAGATCGTGGCGGCGGTGCGGGCGGCGGAGCGGCACGAGCGCTGGGGCTACCTGCTCGCCGCCGGCGTGCTCAACATCCTGGTCGGCGTGCTCGCCTTCCTGATGCCGGGCAGCACGCTCGTCGCCTTCATCTACCTGATCGCCGCCTGGGCCCTGGTGACCGGCGGCCTGATGATCGCCGCCGCGTTCCGGCTCCATCTCGATCACGGCCGCTGGTGGCTGGCGATCGGCGGCGTGCTCTCGGTGCTGTTCGCGATCGCGCTGATCGTGAGCCCGGTCCTGTCGCTCCTCGTCCTGACCTACTGGATGGGCGGCTACGCCATCGCCTTCGGGGTGTTCATGCTGATCCTCGCCTTCCGGCTGCGCAGCCGACATGTCGGGACGGGCGGGTCGATGCGGCCGGTGTGAAGGGCACCACCCTGGACCCTCCCCCCTCTGCGAGGGAGGTGGTCCCTGTGTCAGCAGGGGCCGGGAGAGGGGTAGCGCGACGATGAGGGGTGTGGCGCCCCTCATGAAGCGCGCAACCTCTCCGGAAACGTGGTTCCCCTCTCCCGCCCCACTCCGTGGGGCACCCTCCCCGTAGAGGGGGGAGGGTTCAGGCGCCGCATCACGGCGTGAGCCTACGCCGCCTCCGATCCCACCGCCGCCAGCGCGAAGGCGTAGATCAGCGCGACCTCCTCCAGCCGGTCGAACCGGCCGGCCGCCCCGCCATGGCCGGCCTCCATGTTGGTGCGCAGGAGCACCGGCCCGCCCCCCGTCATCGTGGCGCGCAGACGCGCGACCCACTTCGCCGGCTCCCAGTAGGTCACCCGCGGGTCGGTGAGGCCGCCGAGCGCCAGGATCGCCGGGTAAGCCTTGGGCGCGATGTTGTCGTAGGGCGAGTAGGACAGGATGGTCTCGAAGGCCGCGACGTCGGCGCCCGGATTACCCCATTCGGGCCATTCCGGCGGGGTGAGCGGCAGGTCCCCATCGAGCATGGTGTTGAGCACGTCGACGAAGGGCACGTCGGCGACGATGCCGGCGAAGAGTTCCGGCGCGAGGTTCGCCACCGCACCCATCAGCATGCCGCCGGCGCTGCCGCCATGCGCCACGATGCGCCCCGCCCCCGTGTAGCGGCCTTCGATCAGGGCGCGGGCGCAGGCAACGAAGTCCGTGAAGGTGTTGGGCTTCTTCTCGCGCTTGCCGTCGAGGTACCAGCGCCAGCCCTTCTCGGTGCCGCCGCGGACATGCGCGATGGCATAGACGAAGCCGCGATCGACGAGCGACAGCGGGTTGGTGCGGAAGGCGGCCGACATCAGCGAGCCGTAGGAGCCGTAGCCGTAGAGGAGGAGCGGCGCGGTGCCGTCGAGCGGCGTATCGCGCCGGTGCAGCAGCGAGATCGGCACCTGCTCCCCGTCCGGCGCGGTCGCGAACAGGCGGCGCGTGACGTAGGAAGCCGGGTCGTGGCCGCTCGGCACGTCCTGGCGCTTGCGCAAGGTCCGCTCGCGGGTCGTGGCGTGGTAGTCGTAGGTCTCCGCCGGCGTCGTCATCGACGAGTAGGTGAAGCGGATGAGATCGGTGTCGAAGGCGTGGCCCGGCGAGAGGCCGAGCGAATAGGCCTCCTCGGCGAAGGCGACGGTGTGCTCGGCGCCGCTCTCGGCCTCGCGCACGATCAGGCGGGGCCGGGCATTCTCCAGCTCCAGCCGCACGAGGTGGCGGGCGAGCACGTGCTGGAACCGGATCATCACGCCGGCCCGGTGCGGGATCAGGTCGCGCCAGTTCGCCCGGGCCGGGTCGTCGAGCGGGGCCACCGCGATCTTGAAGTCCTCGGCGCCGTCGGCGTTGGTGAGCACGAACAGCTCGTCGCCCCGGTGCTCGACCGAGTAGATCAGCTTGGGCTCCCGCGGCGCCACGACCCGCAGGGCCGAGAAGGGCGTGGCGCGGTCGGCGAGATGGACCTCGGAGGTTTCGTGGTCGTTCGCCGTCACCACCAGGTAGGCGCCGGACTGGGTCTCGCCGATGCCGACGAAGAAGCCCGCGTCGGATTCCTCGTAGATCGTCTCGTCGTCGCTCTGCGGCGTGCCGAGGCGGTGCAGCATCACCGTGGCGGGGCGGTGGTTCTCGTCGACCGCGACGTACCAGAAGGCGCGGCCGTCGGCGCTCCACACCACGTCGCCGGTGGTGGCAAGCACCTGGTCCTCGCGGTCCGTCCCCGTCGCGAGGTCGCGGATCCGGATCGTGTAGAGTTCGGAGCCCTTGGTGTCGGCGCTCCAGGCCACCAGCGTGTGGTCGTCGGAATGGGTGGCGCCCTCCAGGCTGAAGAAGGCGTGCCCCTCCCCTTCCCGGTCGCCGTCGATCAGGATCTGCTCGCCCTCGCCGGCGAGATCGCCAACCAGGCCCGGGGCCACGCGATCGGCCGGGCGGCGGCAGACCAGCGGGTGCTGCCCGCCCTCGCGGTAGCGGGTGTAATAGGCGAAGGGCCCGTCGCGGTCCGGCACGCTGCCGTCATCCTCGCGGATGCGCCCGCGCATCTCCGCGACCAGGGTCTCGCGCAAGCGAGCGGTGCCGGCGAGCGCGGCTTCCGCATAGGCGTTCTCGGCGGTGAGAAGGTCGCGGATCTCCGCCGGAAGGGCGGAGGGATCCTTCAGCACGTCCTTCCAGTTCTCCGCCTTGAGCCAGGCATAGGGATCGGTCACCGCGCGGCCGTGGACCGTGACGGTGACGGGCCGGACGGGCGCCGTCGGCGCGGCGGCGGGCGGGCTCAGGCGAAGGGTCATGCGGCTCCCCGGGAGGTGGCGATCGAGGCACGGATGTGCCGTCCCGGGCGCGCCGCCGCAAGGGCGGCTTCACGCCGCCGCGGCGACGCCCTCGGCATCGGCCCGGATGCGGTCCATCATCGCCCGGGCGCCGTTCGAGCGCTGCGCCGTCAGGTGCTCGGAGAGGCCGAGCGTCTGAAAGAGCCCGAGGGCGTCGGCCCGGGCGGCGTCGGACGCCGTGCGGCCGTCGAAGAACGCGATCAGCACCGCCACCACGCCCTTGGTGATGTGGGCGTCGCTGTCGCCGCGGAAATGCAGCCGCGGCTCGGGGCCGGAGCGGTCGACCGTCGTCTCGAGCCAGACCTGGCTGACGCAGCCGCGCACCCGGTTGGCCTCGTTATGGGCCTCCTCCGGCAGGGGCGGCAGCTTGCGGCCGAGCTCCATCAGGTATTGATGGCGGTCGTCCCACTCGTCCAGGAACTCGAAGTTGGAGACGATCTCGTCGATGGGCGGCAGCATGGGACCCGAAGGGAATGCATGGAGGAGACCCGGCATATAGGCGGGCGGGCCGCCGACCGCCACCGCCTCAGGCCGGCAGCGTCAGCTCGAGCGGCGCCTCCGGGGTGCCGGTGCCCGAGACCGCGATCTCGGCCTGGCCCGCATAGGCCGCGATCAGGCGGGGACCGAGCCGCGGCACGCCGGGCGGCGGATCGCCGGCGACGCCGCCGGAGGTGATCCGCACCCGCACCGGATCGGTGCCCGAGCCCGCCGGCACCTCGACCCGCGTGACGCAAGGAGCGCCCTCGTCGGTGCCGTCGAGGCATTCGGCGACGATCTCGGCCAGGATCATGCCGAGCGCATTGACGCGGCGCGGCTCCAGCAGGGCCGTGCGCCCCGCCTCGACCGTGACGGTGACCCGCCCGGCCCGGCGCAGCTGGCCCAAGCCCTCGGCGAGGCGGGTCAGGTACCCGGCGAGGTCGACGCTGGCGATCTGCGGCGCCTCGTGCAGGTGCTGCTGCACCAGGGCGATCGCCCGCACCCGCTGGCCCAGCGCGTCGAAGGCCGGGCGGCAGGGCGCGGCGGCGGCGCGGCCGAAGAGCCCGATCAGGCTCACCGTGACCTGAAGGTTGTTGCGCACCCGGTGGTAGATCTCGGCCAGCAGCGCATCCTGCTCGGCCATCGCCCGGGCAGCGTGCTCCTCGGCCTGCTTGCGCTCGGTGATGTCGAAGCAGGAGCCGGCGAAACCCGCGAAGGTCTCGCCCTCGTGCAGCGGATAGGCGTGGCCGTGGACCCACCGGAAGGCGCCGTCGTGGCGGCGCAGCCGGTACTCGGCGCTGTGCGGCCGGCGGCCGGCATAGGCTGCCGCGAGAGCGGCCTCGTGCGCGTCCCGGTCCTCGGGATGCAGCCCGTCCTTCCAGCCGTGGCCGAGCTCGTCCTCCGCCGCGCGGCCGCGGAACGTGGTCCAGGCCGGGTTGACGTAGATCAGGCGCGCCTGGAGATCGGCACGCCAGATCATCAGCCCTGCGCCCTCGGCGAAGCTGCGGAAGGCCGCGTCCGGCGATGTCGTGTCCGCGGCCATGCCCCTCGCCTGCTCCTTCGTCGCCGATCGCGCTCCTTCAGGGCCGGTCAACGTACCGGGCGCGGCGCCGTTCCGGCGCAGGTGTTAGGACAAAAAGCCCCGTGGTCAGCGCCGGTTGAGAGCGAAGCGGCCGGGGCCGGCGGCGGCGATCATCAGAAGCCCGCCGATGATCGAGAGGTTCTTCATCGCCTGGATCTGGTTCATGCGGGCGGCGTCCCCCGACATCGTCCAGAAATTGTGGAAAAACACGATCGTCGCCAGGGTGAAGACGGCGAGGAGCACGGAGGCCGCCCGGGCGTAGAAGCCGAGCGCGATCAGGAGGCCGAGGCCCAGCTCGGCCGCGATGGTGAGCCAGGCCAGCACCTCCGGATAGGGCAGCCCCTTGCCCGAGACGGCGCCGACGACACCAGCCGGGTTCATCAGCTTCTGGGCGCCGGAGACGCAGAACAGCACGACGACGAGGATGCGGGCGAGGCTGAGGACGGCTTGGCTCATCGGGATCTCCGGGTCTGAATGAGCCCGTTGGAGAGCCTGGCTGTGCGACAGTCAAGCTTCTGTTAGTTCTGTCAGCGCCCCCCGGTCCAGTCCGCCCGGTTGGGGCGGGGACCGGCCGGCATCGCCTCGCCGGGCTCGAAGCGGGAGAGTTCGGCGGCACGGGCGTTGATCCAGCCGGAATGCTGCCCGATCGGCGTCACGGCGGTGAAGCCGCCGCAGGCGGTGCGGACCCGGCCCTGCTGGGCGGCGCCGCTCGACCAGCTCACCACGCCGACGAGCTGGTAGCCGCCCGGGCCGCCGCGCAGGATCGGCCCGCCGGAATCACCGAGGCACGCGCCGGCCCCGGCGGTCTCGGCGAGCGTGGACCGGTCGGCCACCACGGTCACGGTATTGGCGACCTGAAGCTCGCCCAGCGAGACGAGGCGGGCCTGGCGCAGTACCCGGGCGCTGCCGCGGCGGTTCTCCGCCACCACGCCGTAGCCGGCGATCGCCACGTTGTCGCCCTGCGCGATCTCGCCGCCGCTGCGCGTGTCGAGGGGGCGGAAATCGGGGCCAAGACGCTCGCTGAGCTTCAGGATGGCGAGGTCGGTCCCGGGCTGGGTCTCGGGCGTGGTGCCGGGCACGAAATCCGGATGCATCGCCGCCGCGATCGCCCGCAGGCGCCGCTGGCGGAAGCTGCGATCGACAACCACGATCCAGTAGCCGGCCTTGCGCATCACGCAATGGGCCGCGGTGAGCACCAGGTCGGGGCCGATGAGCGAGCCGGAGCACATCTCGCCGGTGGTGCTCTCGATCCGCACCACGGAGCCGCGCAGGCCGTCGGGATCGCGGGTCACCTCGCCCCGGACCACGGCGCCGGCGGCGCCGCTCCACAGGCCGAGGGGCGCGGCCACCGCGAGGGCGGCCGAGAGGGAGCGCAGGACGGGACGGAGGCGGGACGGAGAGACGCGCATGGGACCACCCTAGAAGCGTGCGGCCACGCTCGACAAGTGAAGTCTCGCGCCGAGCGTGTGGTTCCGCACCGGCACGGGCTCTTACGCGGGAACGAAGCCGTGAGCGCGGCGCTCGTTCGTGGGGAGCCGGGCTCACTCCCAGCGCGCCTCGGCGCCCCACGCACCGGTCGTGCGGGCGATCCAGGGCCGCTGCGGCCCGACCAGCACGCCCTGCGAGACGCCGCCGCAGGCCGACTTGTCCGCCCCCTTGCCCGCTCCGCTCGCCCAGGTGGTCACCGCGAGCACGCTCCCGCCCGCGCCGGTGATCGGGCCGCCCGAATCGCCCTCGCAGGCGCCGGAGGCCGTCGGGCCCTTCAGCCAGACCAGGATGCGGCTCGGGCCGTAGGGCTCGACCAGCGGCAGGGTCGCGGTGCGGAAGGTGCCGGTGCTGCGGTGGTCCCCCGGGCGGGCCACGC
>JAEWKL010000730.1 GCA_023386115.1 Pseudomonadota bacterium | reverse complement strand
CGCGCTCCTGGTCCAGGGCGGCACCCCGGGGGCCGACAGCGGGCTCTCGGCCTATCCGCACCAGCTCTCCGGCGGCATGAACCAGCGGGTGATGATCGCGATGGCGATCGCCTGCAACCCGCGCCTCCTCATCGCCGACGAGCCGACGACCGCCCTCGACGTCACCATCCAGGCCCAGATCCTCGACCTCCTGCTCTCGCTCCAGCGCGAGCGCGGCATGGCGCTGGTGCTCATCACCCACAACATGGGGGTCGTCGCCGAGACCGCCGACCGGATGATGGTGATGTATGCCGGCCAGGTGATGGAGGAGCAGCGCGCCGATGCCCTGTTCGCCGCGCCCCAGCACCCCTACACCGCGGCCCTGCTGGCAGCCCTGCCGGAGCGCAGCGAGGGCGGGCGGCTCGCCACCATCCCGGGCGTGGTGCCGGGCCTCTACGACCGCCCGCGCGGCTGCCTGTTCGCGCCGCGCTGCACCGACGCGACCGAGCATTCCCGTGAGCAGCGACCGGCCCTGCGGCCCTGGCGGGACGGCTTCGTGCGCTGCCACTATCCCTTGGGCGACCCCTCCCGCGACGCCCGTATCCGCGAGGACCACCCTGTCGGCGCAAGCGCCGACGCCGGTACAGGTGCCGACGCGACAGCCCCCGTGGAGGCGAGCCCGTGAGCGCCCCCGTCGTCGTCGCCGACACCCTCCGCCAGACCTACGAGATCCGCCGCGGCCTCTTCCGCGAGCCGGCCCGGCTCCAGGCCGTCGGCGGCATCTCGTTCTCGATCGAGCCCGGCCGGACCCTGGCGGTGGTCGGCGAATCCGGCTGCGGCAAGTCGACCCTCGCCCGCATGGTGACGCTGATCGAGCCGCCGAGCGACGGCGACCTCACCCTCGACGGGATCGATGCCGTCGATCCGCCGGCCTCCGAGCGCCGCCGCCTGCGCCGCACCGTGCAGCTGGTGTTCCAGAATCCCTACGGCTCGCTCAACCCGCGCAAGCGCATCGGAGCGATCCTGGAGCAGCCGCTCGTCATCAATACCGACCTGCCGGGCCGTGAGCGGCGCGAGCGGGTGCGGGCGATGATGGCCAAGGTCGGCCTGCGCCCGGAGCATGACGCGCGCTACCCCCACATGTTCTCCGGCGGCCAGCGCCAGCGCATCGCCATCGCCCGCGCCCTGATGCTGTCGCCCAAGCTCGTGGTCGCCGACGAGCCAGTCTCGGCCCTCGACGTCTCGATCCAGGCCCAGGTGCTGAACCTCTTGGGTGACCTGCAACAGGACCTCGGCCTCGCTTACCTGTTCATCTCCCACGATCTCGGCGTCGTCCGCCACATCGCCCACGACGTGCTGGTGATGTATCTTGGCCTCGCGATGGAGCAGGGGCCGAAGGACGCGATCTTCGCTCGCCCGCTCCATCCCTACACCCAGGCCCTGATGGCGGCGACGCCGGGCGTCGGCCCGCGCAAGCACGAGCGGATCGTGCTGCGGGGCGAATTGCCCTCGCCGCTCAATCCCCCGAAGGGATGCGTGTTCTCGACCCGCTGCGCCTACGCCACCGACCGCTGCCGCACGGAGCGCCCGCAGCCGCGGCCCTTGGCGGGCCGGGCGGTGGCCTGCCACTACGCCGAGGATTTTCTGGAAGGGGCGCCGGGGCAGGGTCGTGAGGTCCCCGCGGGGTAGGGGCGGGGTCGCTCGGCCCGGTGGGACCGGCGCGCTTTTCGTCAGCACGGCCCCGATGACATCGGAGCCGCCATGCCCGTGATCCCCGCCTTGGGGCCCGCCTCGGCCACCGCCTGCGCCAGGGCGGTCCCAGCCAGGGCGGCAACGCCCCGAAGGCGGTCCGGGCCGTGGCCTTGGCGGGCCAGGGTGGACAGGCCGATCATGACCGTGACGACGTAGTCGGTCAGCCGCTCGGCGCGTTCCGGATCGGTCGCGGCAACGAAGCGGCGGATCGTGTCCGCGGCGGCTTCCGTCAGGGCGCGGGCGGCGTCGCGCGCGTCGCGGTCGTTGCAGCGCGTCCCCTCGATGGCGAGGCAGCCGGGAGCCTCGGGGTCGGCGGCGTAGCGAGCGGCCGCGTCCTCCAGCACGGCGGCGAGCGCCTCCGCCACGGGACGGCCGGGACGAAGGATCTCGGCCAGGGGAACCCCCTCGGTCGCGGTGTAGTGGCAGAGGGTCCGCGCGTAGAGCCCGGCCTTGCTGCCGAAGGCGGCATAGAAGCTCGGCGGGTTGATGCCCAGCACCTCCGTGAGGTCGGCGACGCCGACGGCGTCGTAGCCGCGCTCGTGGAAGAGGCGCCGGGCGGTGGCGACGGCCTGCTCGGGGTCGAAGCGGCGGGGCCGGCCGCGCGGGCGCGGAGATTTTGTATTCATGGCTACAAAAACGCTTGACGGTCTGGATCCCCGTTTTATGTAGTGCTTACTACGATAATCATCAAGGAGAGCGAGATGGCCGGTTTCCAGGGCAAATCCGTGCTCGTGCTCGGCGGCAGCCGGGGTATCGGGGCCGCGATCGTGCGGCGTTTCGCGGCCGAGGGTGCGGCGGTGACCTTCACCTATGCGGGATCGCACGAGGCCGCAGAGCGGTTGGCGCACGAGACGGGCAGCACGGCCTTCCAGACGGACAGCGCCGACCGTGACGCGGTGATCGCGCGGGTGCGCGACAGCGGCCCCCTGGACGTGCTGGTGGTGAATGCCGGCTTCGCACTCTTCGGCGATGCGCTGGAGCAGGATCCGGACGCGGTGGACCGGCTGTTCCGGGTCAACGTCCACGCTCCCTATCACGCCTCGGTCGAGGCCGCGCGGCGGATGCCGCCGGGCGGGCGGATCATCGTGATCGGCTCGGTGAACGGCGACCGGATGCCGGTTCCCGGCATGGCCTCCTACGCCCTGAGCAAGTCCGCCCTGCAGGGTCTCGCCCGCGGCCTGGCGCGGGACTTCGGGCCGCGCGGGATCACCGTCAACGTCGTGCAGCCCGGACCGATCGACACCGATGCCAACCCGGAGAGCGGGCCGATGCGGGACCTGATGCATGGCTTCATGGCGATCAAGCGTCACGGACGGTCCGAGGAGGTTGCCGGTCTGGTGGCCTGGCTGGCGGGACCCGAGGCGAGCTTCGTGACCGGGGCGATGCACACGATCGACGGCGGCTTCGGCGCCTGAACCGCCTGTCGCACCGGCTCGCGCCTCCGGACCGCCAGGACACGTGATCGGAGCGCTGCGGCGGCCTGACCCGCTCGCCGCGGCAACCCGCCATTGCCGGCGACGGCGCTCACGGCCTGTTTTAACCCTGGGGGGCTTCGCAGTGCAGCAGAGTGCCCTACCATAAAGGGATCGGGAGGCCGACGACCGGATCCGTGACAGAGCACGCTGCGACGGCACAGCCGAGAGCCCTGAATCTCGCCCGCGCGCTCGCCTTTCGCGTCAGCCTGCGGGCCGCGCGCCTGCGCCACTGGCT
>JAEWKL010000089.1 GCA_023386115.1 Pseudomonadota bacterium | reverse complement strand
GCCCCGATCACCGCGACGTCGGCATCCGTGGCGGCGCGGGCGCGGGAAGCGGCGGCGAGCACGGCCGCTCCGGCCAGAAGGGAGCGACGCGACAGCGTCATCCCGGTTCTCCGTGTGAATTCCTTATGGTGTCTCACCTCGTCGGTGGCGCGGCGCCGGCAAGGCTGCGCGGCGAAATATCGCCTGGTCGGCCGCTCCAGCCCTTCCGCTCGGGAATTCGCGCCGAAGGCGACCGGCTTGGTGCCGGAACGGCCGCAGCGGATTGCGAGCGCCCTTGGCTTTTCGCCTCGAAGCGGGCGCTCGATCGTGAACAGGCTGCTTATACCACCCGTCGGGCGACAATCCGACTTGCCAGAATCGCTCATGAGGCTCAGTGATTTTGTGATCATAGCGAGATAGGCTTCGAAGATTTTTCTTCTGCCAGCAGATGAGACAGCTTATCCGGATTTCTGACGATGTAGATCGCGGCGATCCCATCCGCGCGGATATCGAGTGCCGTCGTCTGAAGCACGCCCCCTCGATCGAGGCTGACGTAGCCTGGGAGACCGTCGATGGTGACGACACGAAGCAGCGTCGGCGGCACGAAATACTTGCGACGCAGCCCGGCGAAGAGGCGCAGGGCCCGCTCGATGCCGTGGATGACATTGCGGAAGGCGAGGACCTTGCCGCCGCCATCGGCATGGATCTCGACGTTTCTCGCCAGCAGCGCTGACAAAGCCGCGACGTCCCCGTCGCGGGCGGCGACGAAGAAGGCGTTGGTGATCCGCTCCGCATCCGACGGCGCGATTGTGAACCGGGGACGTGCAGCCTGCACGTTCTTGCGGGCGCGCGATGCGAGCTGGCGGACCGCGGCCGGCTCGCGGTCGAGGGTGACGGCCACCTCGGACAGGGGCACGTCGAAGACGTCGTGCAGGAGGAAGGCCGCTCGCTCCAGGGGCGACAAACGCTCCAGGGCCAGCATCAGCGTTACCGTGATGTCGTCCGAGACCGCCTCGTCCGGTTCCACGGACCCGACCAGGGGATCGGGCAGCCAGGGTCCGACATAGGTTTCCCGCCGTGCCCGTGCCGAGCGGCGCTGATCGAGGCAAAGACGTGTGACGATGCGGGTGAGATAGGCGGGAGGCGAGTTGATGCCGCCCTCGGCCCCCACCCACCGCAGCCATGCGTTCTGCATGACGTCATCCGCCTCGGTGAGCGACCCGGTCATCCGGTAGGCCAATCGCGTCAGGCGCGCGCGCTCCGCCTCGAAGTCGGCGACCCGCCGGTCGTCCGTCGCAGCCATCCGCGTCCTTCCCTCGCCGACCATATCCGCCGCCCCGACCGTTCGCGCATCCCGATCTCACGGACAGGACGATCGAACGTGGCTGGATGTGACATCGATCGCGTCGAGCCGACATGCGCCGTGGCATGTCACATCCCGGCCGGTCGGCGCGTCATGACGTCGAACGTCGATCTCTGACGTTCCGAGCCTAGAGATTGGTTATGAGCGAGAACAAACGGCTGGTCTGGAACGAGGTGGCACCGCAAGGCGCGAAGGCGCTCTTCGGCATCCACCACTACATCACCACGGGCACCGACCTGCCCCACGAACTGATCCACCTCGTCTTCCTGCGCGTGTCGCAGATCAACGGCTGCGCCCACTGCATCGACCTGCATACCCGTGACCTCCTCAAGACGATGCCGTTCGAGACGGTCGCCCTGGTTCCGGTCTGGGCCGAGGTGCCCCACCTGTTCCCTGACCACTACCGCGCCGCGCTCGCATGGGCGGAAGACGTCACGCTGGTCAGCGAGACGCACGCGTCCGACGAGGCCTATGCGGCCGCAAGCGCGGCCTTCGCGCCCAAGGATCTGGTGGACCTCACGATCGCCATCGCGGCGATGAACGCGTTCAACCGGCTGGGCGTGCCCTTTCGGCTTCCGGTCGCGGCAAAGGCCTGATCCGCTTCGTCGCACCGTCACGGATCGGGCAGCGGCAGCGTCCCGGTCTTCTCCAACGATGAGCGGACCGGACGCTTTCCACCTGCTCCGGTCCGGGCCCACGTCCCCGGCGCGGCCAGCGAGCAGACCGTCCGAACGGCCGAGTGGGTCGGACGCGCAGTCGATTCCGCACGGCCGGCGTCGGCTTCACACCCGTCCCACGAACGCCATCCGCCCCTGATTGTGCCCGAGGTTCCGCGGCATCCGCTCCGCCGCGAAGCCGGCGGCCTTGAGCCGGGCCAGCATCGCGGCCTCGCTGGAGCGCGCGAGCCCGAGGCGTCGGCGCAAGCTGCGGTAATCCGACGCGAGGGTGCGGGCGAGGCCGGTCACCGCCGCCAGCAGAAAACCCTCGCGCCGGGCGAAGGCGAGGAGCGCGGCGGCGTCCGAGAGAGCGCCGAGATGGGGTGGAATGACGTCGGCGAGGATCAGGCGGCCGCCGGGCCGCAAGAGGCGGCGCCACGTCAGCAGGCAGGCATCGAGTTCCGCAGCCGTGAGGTACTGCGCCAGGGAATTCGCCACCACGAGATCGAGGCCGGCCGGCGGCAGCGCGGCGACCTCCTCGGGCGACAGGACGGTGATCGTCGCGTTGTCGGGGAAGCGCCGGCGGAGGGCGTCGCGCTGGCGCGGAGAGGCGTCGCAGAGGAGAAGGTGGCCGCAGGCTGCGGCGACCCGGTCGGCCGACAGGGCCTCGCCGCTGCCAAAGTCGAGGACCACCGCGTCCGGGTGCGGCACCAGGGCGGCGATCTCCTCGGCCAGCCCGGCATAGTGCCGGGCCTTGTGGTGCGCATTGACGTAGATCGGAGTGTCGCGGTCCCAGAATTCGCGCCAGGAGGCAACCACCCCGGGGCGCGCTCAGCCGCCGATCAGCAGGACCGAGATCGCCCGGTCGATCGAGAGGTAGAACACCGCGAAGGCGACGGCGGCGGCTAGCGCGAACTCGGCGGCGTCGTTCGGCAGGGCCCGCAGGTCGCGCAGGGTCTCGCGGCCGTAGACGGCGCCGAGCCAGGCGAGGGTCAGCACCACCGGCATCGCGAACAGGAACGACCAGGTGCTCTCGACGCGGCTCGCCATCGGGTCGATCAGCGCGCGGATGTTGCGCACCCACGGCGCCTGGGTGGCGGCCGCGAGCGTGGTCACCCAGGCCAGCCCCACGGCGATGCCGAGATGGGTCGTGAAGGTGCGGTGCAGGCGCGAGAAGCTGTCGGTCGCGGCGTGGTCGGTCACTGGGCAAGCCCCGAATTCGCGGCCCCGCGACGATCGTTCATCGTCGTCGCTCCAGGGCGGTGGACGGCCGAAGCATCGGCCGCGAGTTCGGGTTTTTTGTGGCTGCGGCCGGATCCGGCCGCAACCTTTTTCGGAGTTACGCGTTGCTGCCCTTCGTCTCGCGCATGAGGCTGACGAAGCGGTCGAACAGGTAGTGGCTGTCCTGCGGGCCCGGCGAGGCCTCCGGGTGGTGCTGCACCGAGAAGGCCGGGCGGTCGGTCAGGGACAGGCCGCAATTCGAGCCGTCGAACAGCGAGACGTGGGTCTCGACGGCGTTCTCCGGCAGGCTGTCCGGATCCACCGCGAAGCCGTGGTTCATCGAGACGATCTCGACCTTGCCGGTGGTGCGGTCCTTCACCGGGTGGTTGGCTCCGTGATGGCCCTGGCTCATCTTCACCGTGCGGCCGCCGAGCGCCAGGCCCATCAGCTGGTGGCCGAGGCAGATGCCGAAGGTGGGGACCTTCTGGTCGAGGAGGGCGCGGATCACCGGCACGGCGTATTCGCCGGTCGCCGCCGGGTCGCCCGGGCCGTTCGACAGGAAGACGCCGTCGGGCTTGAGCGCCAGCACCTCCTCGGCGCTCGCGGTGGCCGGCACGACCGTGACGTCACAGCCCGCCTTCGCCAGGAGACGCAGGATGTTGCGCTTCACGCCGTAATCGATCGCCACGACCTTGAGGCCCTCGCCCGGCGCGCGGCTGCCGTAGCCGGCGGGGTGCTGCCATACGGTCTGCCCCCAGGTCATGGAGGCCTTGCTCGTCACCGGCGGCACGAGGTCGAGGCCCTCCATCGGCGGGAGCGCGGCGGCCTTCGCCTTCAGCGCCTCGCGGTCGAAGCGCCCGGCCGGGTCGTTGGCCAGGATCGCGTTCGGCATCCCGCGGTCGCGGATGAGGGCGGTCAGCGCCCGGGTGTCGACGCCGGTGATGCCGACGATGCCGCGGGCCTTCAGCCAGCCGTCGAGGTGGCGCGAGGAGCGCCAGTTGGAGGGGTTCGTGACGGCCGAGGCGATCACCGCGCCGCGCACGCCGGAAGCCGGGGCGTCGTCGAGGCTCTCGAGGTCCTCGTCGTTGGTGCCGACATTGCCGATATGCGGGAAGGTGAAGGTGACGATCTGCCCGGCATAGGACGGATCGGTCAGGATCTCCTGGTAGCCGGTCATCGCGGTGTTGAAGCAGACCTCGCCGGCGGCCTCGCCGGTGGCGCCGATGCCGAAACCCTCCAGAACCGTGCCGTCGGCGAGCACCAGGAGGGCGGTCGCGACGGGCTCGGCCCAGCCTTCGGGTTGCGCGGGGGCGGCCGCGTCGTCTTGCAGCATGATCGTGAACTCGCTTATGTCGCGGCCGGGCACGGCCGACGGGCGCGGCCGGCTGTTTACGAGGCCGGCGGCGGCCCGGTCAATCTGGGGATGCCCTGCTATCCCCTCAAGTGCCTCGCATTTCAAGTGTCTTGTGCCACACGAGAAGACCAGGAGACCGGCATGCTGCGCCAGCGCCTCACCGCCGAGATGAAGGAAGCCATGAAGGCCGGCGACAAGGCGAAGCTCGCCACCGTCCGGCTGATCCAGGCCGCCCTCAAGGACAAGGACATCGAGGCCCGCGGCCTCGGCAAGGAGCCCATCGCCGAGGAGGAGATCTTCTCCCTGCTCCAGAAGATGATCAAGCAGCGCAACGAATCGGCGACGGTCTACGACCAGGGCGGCCGGCCCGAGCTCGCCGAAGGAGAGCGGGCGGAAGCCGCGATCATCGCCCAGTTCCTGCCCCAGCAGATGGACGAGGACGAGACCCGTGCGGCGATCCAGGCCGCCATCGCGGAGACCGGCGCCGCCTCGCCGAAGGACATGGGCAAGGTCATCGCCGTTCTGAAGGGGAAGTATGCCGGCCGGATGGACTTCGCCAAGGCGAGCGGCCTGGTGAAGGGGATGCTGGCCTGACGCGAATCCCTGCCTCGAGCCCTCTGGCGGGTCGTCGAGGCTGGGAAACGATGCGGTATCCTCCTCTCCCCGGCCCGGACAATGAGCGGCGGGAGAGGAGGGTCCCCCTGCGACCTGGCCCGGTTCGAGGGGGCCCGGTTCGAGGGGCGGGCCCGTCCGCAGGGTCGTCACGCGGTTCCGGTGATCGTACTTTGCCGACTATTCAATTGCACTTCGATGATTCAACTGCATTCAGGCGCCAAACATCTGACGTAACGAAGAGTGTTCGCTTAAATTAGACATTCCTTAGGGAGCGTGTCTTCATCTGCGTTCCGATTGACGTGAAACCGGCGCGGTTTCAGCACTCGGAGGTTGCGGTGCATTCGTTGTTGTCCATCCGAGCCCTGGTGTTCGGGATCGCGCTCGCGCTCGGAGCGATCGTCGGCGCCCTGACGCTCGACGGAGTGGTCAAGGCCTGGACCGGCCACCGCAGCGCCGGGACGGTCGCCGCCGCGGCGAAGCTTGACCAGCGCATCCTTGAGGCGATGCAGGCCTTCCGCTCCGAGCGCGGCGACACCGCCGCCACCCTGAGCCTGTCGGGCGAGCAGGTCGGGGCGATGCGCAAGGTCATCGAGGGCCATCGCAACCGGGTCGACGGGGCGATCCGGGCGCTCCTCGCCGCGCCCGCCGATCTCGACGTGCCGGGTCTCGCCGAGACGCTGAAGGACCTCGAGGCCGCCTACCGCGACCAGCTCGCCCTGCGGCGCAGCGCCGACGAGGCCTACGGCCTCGAGACGGGCGCCCGCGACAAGGCCCTCGCGCCGCGGGTGCTGCGGACCGGCGACGCCGTCCTCACGCGGCTCGAACGGGTCTCCGCCGCGCTCGAGCGGCAAATGGGCCGTCTCGATCCCGAGACCCGGGTGATGACCGGCGTGAAGTCCAACGCTTGGGCGACCCGGGCCGCCGCCGGCTCGCTCGCCGTGGTGGTCAACACCGTCCTGTCGAGCCAGACACCGCTGAGCGCCGAGCAGGCCGAGGCGGTGCAGGTGCTGCGCGGCCGCTACGAGGCGACGTGGAAGCTTGTCGAGGCCGCGGCCGACGACCTGCCGCCGCGCATCGCCGCCGCCGTGACGGCGGCTCGAGGCGCTTACTTCACGCCCGAGGTGACGGCCACGATCCAGCGCAGCCTACGCGCCTTCGCGCCTGGCGCCGAGCCCGCCATGACGCTGCCCGAGTGGCAGAGAGTCGTCACCCCGAAGCTCAACACCATCGTGGCGGTGGCGAACGAGGCCCTGGCCGCCGGCGTGGCGGCGGCCGATGCGGCGGCCGCGGCGGCGCAGGGCCGGCTGATCGCCGACGCGGCCCTGTTCGGGGCGGCGCTGGTACTCGTGGCTCTCAGCTGTGCGATGGCGCATGTCCGCATCGCCCTGCCGATCCGGCGCATGACGCACGCGATGCAGGCTCTGGCCGAGGGCGACGCGACCGTGACGGTGCCGGCACAGGGGCGTCGCGACGAGATCGGCGCCATGGCGGCCGCCGTGCAGGTGTTTCGCGACACCCTCATCCGCACCCGCGCTCTCGAGGAGGAGACGGCGCTCGCCCGGGCCTCGGCCGAGGAGCAGCGCCGCACCGGCATGCGGCAGGTGGCCGACGCCTTCGAGGCGGCCGTTGGCGGCATCGTCGGCCAGGTCGCGGCCTCCGCCACCGAGCTCCAGGCTACCGCCGCCGTGATGACCGAAGGCGCGACCCGGACCGCCGGACGCTCC